>NZ_JBHJQP010000023.1:0-58138 GCF_042262625.1 Streptomyces sp. NPDC056347
GCCGTGTCGTGTTCCGTGCGGCGGTGGGGGGAAGGGGGTGCGGGGGGTGTGGGGGTGTGGGGGTGTGGGTCAGAAGGGCTTGGTGGGGAGGTACTTGCCGTCCAGGGTGATGACGGCGCGCTCGCCGCCCTCGGGGTCGGCGACCTTCTTCACGTCGAGCCTGAAGTTGATGGCGCTGATGATGCCGTCGCCGAACTGCTCGTGGACCAGGGCCTTCAGGGTGGTGCCGTAGACCTGGAGCATCTCGTAGAAGCGGTAGATGGTCGGGTCGGTGGGGATGCCGCCGGGGATCGAGCCGCGGGTCGGGATCGTCCGGAGCAGCATCACCGCGTCCTCGTCGAGGCCGAGCAGCTCGGCGACCGCCCGCGCGGAGTCCTCCGGCAGGGCGTGCTGGCCGAGGACCGCGGCGGTGACGAAGGCGACCGACAGTCCGGCGGCGTCGGCGATCTGCTCCCAGGTCAGGTCCTTGCGGGTCTTGGCCTCGACGGCGGCGACGGCGAGGGCCTGGCGGGCGGTGGGGTCGAACTGTGCGTGCGGCACGTGGATTCCTCTCGGGGGTGCCGGACCCGGTGCGGGGCCGGTGGCTCGGTGGGGGCGGTCAGGCCGCGGCCGTGGCGGTCCCGACCGGTGTGACGGCGCCCGTGGCGATGTCGAAGACCCAGCCGTGCAGGGTGATCGAGCGGGCGGCCAGGGCGCGGGCCACGGAGGGGTGGGTGTTCAGGTTCTGCAGTTGTGCGGCCACGTTGGCCCGCACCAGGGCGGCCACCTTGTCCGCACCGGGCGCGGCCGGTGCGGCGGCGGTGCGGGCCCGGGCGGCGTCCGCGTGGCGCAGCCAGTCGGCGACGACCGGGGCATCGCTGAGGTCGTGCCCCTCCGCCAGGGCGGTCATCGCGCCGCAGGAGGAGTGGCCGCAGATGACGATGTCGGTCACCCGGAGCACGGCGACGGCGTACTCGATGCTCGCCGCGATGCCGTCACGGCCGGACCCGTACGCGGGAACGAGGTTGCCCGCCGTGCGGATGACGAACAGCTCGCCCGGATCGCTCTGGGTGATCAGCTCCGGGACCACCCGGGCATCGGAGCAGCCGATGAACAGGGTCTTCGGCCGGTGTGTCGTGGCCAGGCGGGCGAAGAGGTCCGCCTTCGCGGGAAAGACGTCGCGGTGGAATCGCGTGACGCCGTCCGTGAGGTCCTGCATCGGTCACTCCTTCCGGTGGGTGCCGCCCCGAGGGGCTGACGAGAACCACCATGCATGACCTGTACCTATAGTGTCCAAGACTTGATATCCATGATCCTTATAGATCAGATCTATAATCTGTTCATGGGTCCTGAACTGCGTCATCTCCGCTATCTGATCGCGGTGGCCGAGCACGGCAACTTCACCCGCGCCGCCGAGGAGCTGCGCATCTCGCAGCCGACGCTGTCGCAGCAGATCAAGCAGCTGGAACGGGCCGTCGGCGTCCAGCTGCTCGACCGCAGCGGCCGCGGTGTCCGCCCCACCGACGCGGGCACGGCCTATGTCCACTACGCGCGGCGCGCCCTGCGGGAACTGGCGGCCGCCGACCGCGCCGTCCTCGATGTCGCGGACCTCTCCCGGGGGCATCTGAGGCTGGCCCTGACCCCCACCTTCACCGCGTATCTCGTCGGCCCCCTCGTCCGGGCGCTGCACACCCACCACCCGGGCATCACGCTCGACCTCCGGGAGATGACACAGGACCGCATGGAGGCGAGCCTGCTGGCCGACGAGCTAGACCTCGGCATCGCCTTCGCGGGAACCCACCTCCCCGGCATCGCCGCGACCGACCTGTTCACCGAGCCGCTGGGCCTGGTCGTCGGCGCGCACCGTGCCGGGACCCGGGGCGAGCGCCCGCTGCCGGTGCGGGAACTGGCCGATCAGCAACTCGCCCTGCTCAGCGCGGACTTCATCACCCGAAGCCATATCGACGAGTACTTCGTCCGGCACCGGATCGACCCCCCGATCGCCGTGGAGGCCAACACCATCCAGGCCCTCACCGAGATCGTCCGGCGCACCGCCCCGCTGGCCACCGTGCTGCCCCTGGCGGTCACCGACGACGACCCGCACCTCGGCACCATCCCCGTCGACCCCCCGCTGCCCACCCGGGTGGCGACCCTGCTGCGCCGGGGGAGCGGTTACGAGAGCGCCGCCGCGCACGCCTTCACCGCCCTCGTCCACGACCTCGTCCGCACCCGCGGCTACACCCCGCCCGACCCGCGGCGTACCGCTGAACGGTCTGCCGAGAGCGGGCGCCGGGTGATGAGAGAATCGAGCACATGACAGGGTCTGGGGACTTCGAGCCCGAGTCGGAACGGGTCACGCGCCAGCTGCGTGACGAGATCATCGACGGTGTGCGCGAGCCGGGCAGCAAACTCGTCGAACGCGAACTCGCCGCGGAGCTCGGGGTGAGCAGACTGCCCGTCCGCGAGGCCCTGAAGTCGCTGGTCACCGAAGGCCTGGTCACCCCCAGGCCCCGCACCTGGGCCGTTGTGCGGGAATTCACCGCGGCGGACGTGGAGGACCTCGACGAGGTGCGCGCGGCCCTGGAGTCCCTGACCTTCCGGCTGGCCGCCCAGCGGCGCACCCGCGCCGGGCTCGAGAAGCTCCGCTCCGATCTGGACGCCGAGCTGGCGGCGGCCGTCAAGGGCGACGCCGTGGGGGCCCGCCGGGCCGCCGCCGACTTCCACGAGACGGTCACGGCACTCGCCGACAACGAGCTCCTGAACGAACTCCAGGCCACCCTGCGCAGCAGGATGCGCTGGCTGCTGGGACAGCACGACGACCTGGAGGGCGTCGCGCGCGAGCACGAGGGCCTGTACACGGCGATCGCCGAGCGGGACGTCGCGGGCGTGGCGGAGCTGGCGAGCCGCCACCTGATCTCGGGCCGCGACGCGGCCGCCGCGCGGCGCGCGCACCCCTGAGGGAGCGGTCGACCGCCCGACGGCCGGGCGGTCTTCGGACCGGCGCGGTGGCACTCGCCGCCGTGGCCGGGCTGTCGGCCCCGTACCGCACCGGGCCTGGCGCACCGCCCGCGAGGACACCGCCCCGGCCGGCCGCGGACGGGGTGGAAACGCCCGGGAGCGCTCGCGTTAAGCTGCATCTGCCCCGCGGGGGAAGTCCGGTCGAATTCCGGCGCTGACCCGCAACGGTAGGCGGTGCCCGAACAGGGCCCCGCGAGCCCGATTACCCGCGGCGGTGAAGGCTCCTGTCAATTCGCCGTGGACTGCGATGGGTGCTGCACGGGGCGCACCGCGTCCGGGCCGCTCCGTTGATGACGTAGATGCACGGCCCGAGGCGAAAGCGAACCGCCCGTGGCCACCCCCCTCGACCGCCGACCCGCCACGCCCTCCCGCACGGCCCGTGCCGGAACCGGGCCCGCACCGCCCCGCCGCATGTCGCCGAAACTCCTCGTGCCCCTCCTCGGCGCGGCGCTGCTGGTCTCGCTGGTCTGCGGCGCGGGCATCGGGGCGTCCGGGCTCTCCTGGGGCGAAGTGCTGGGCCATCTGTGGGCCGGGCTGACCGGCGGCCGGATATCCGCCGACCAGGTGGCGGCGTACACCATCGTCTGGGAACTGCGTTTCCCGCGCGCCGCGCTGGCCGCCGTCGTCGGTGCCGGGCTCGCCGCCGTCGGCATCGCAGTGCAGGCCATGGTCCGCAACGCCCTCGCCGACCCGTTCGTCCTCGGCATCTCCTCGGGCGCGGCCGTCGGCGCCAACGCCGTACTCATCTTCGGTGCCTTCGGCGCCCTGGGCATCTGGGCGCTGTCCGCGGCCTCGTTCCTCGCCGCGCTCCTCGCCATGCTGCTCGTCTACGCGGTCGCCCGCACCGCCCGCGGCCTCACCCCGCTGCGGCTCGTCCTCACGGGCACCGCGATGTACTACGGCTTCTCGGCCGTCACCACCTTCATGGTGTTCGCCGCCGAACACGGCGAGGCCGCCCGCTCCGCGATGATGTGGATGCTCGGCAGCCTCGGCGGCGCCAGCTGGGCCTCGGTGCCGATCGCGGCCGGAGCCGTGCTCTGCGGCATCGCCCACCTCACCTGGTCCGCCCGCCGGCTGAACGCCCTGGCCATGGGCGACGAGACGGCCGCCGCCCTCGGTGTCGACGCCGGGCGGCTGCGCAAGGAGCTCTTCGTGGTCTGCGCGGCCGTCACCGGAGCGGTGGTCGCGGTCAGCGGGGCGATCGGCTTCGTCGGGCTGATGGTGCCGCACGCCGTACGGATGCTGGTCGGCGCCGACCACCGCCGCCTCCTCGCCGTCGCCCCGCTGGTCGGCGCCGTCCTGATGATCTGGGTGGACATCCTCTCCCGGGTGGTCCTCGCCCCCGCCGAACTGCCGGTCGGCGTACTGACCGCGGCCATCGGTGTGCCGTGCTTCGTACTCCTGATGCGCCGCCGCACCTACACCTTCGGAGGCGCCTGATGCGGATCGACATCGAAGACCTGACCGTCGAGGTCGCCGGTGCCCGCCTGGTGGCCGACGCCACGCTCGGCGCGGGCGAAGGACAGCTCGTCGGCCTGGTCGGGCCCAACGGCAGCGGCAAGTCCACCCTGCTGCGCTGCGTCTACCGGGCGCTGCGCCCCACCGCCGGGACCGTGCGGCTGGACGGGGAGGACCTGTACGCCATGAGCCCGCGCGAAAGCGCCCGCCGACTGGCCGCGCTCCCCCAGGAGGCCGTCTCCGAGTTCGACTTCACCGTGGCCGAGGTCGTGGCCATGGGCCGCACCCCGCACCAGTCGTCGATGGGCCGGGCCACCGGGGCGGACCGCGCGGCCTGCGCACGGGCCCTGGTCGGCGTCGGCGCCGACCACCTCGCCGACCGCGGCTTCCTCACCCTGTCCGGCGGCGAGAAGCAACGGGTGCTGATCGCCCGCGCGCTGGCCCAGCAGCCCCGGCTCCTGGTCCTCGACGAACCGACCAACCATCTCGACATCGCCCAGCAGCTGGACGTGCTGGCGCTGGTGCGCGACAGCGGGCCCACCGTCCTCACCGCCCTGCACGACCTCAACCTCGCGGCACTCCACTGCGACCTGCTCCACGTCATCGCCGGCGGCCGGATCGTCGCGTCCGGCGCCCCGCACGACGTGCTCACCCCCGAGCTGCTCGCCGAGGTCTTCGGCGTGCGCGCCCACCGCGTCCCGCATCCGGAGACCGGTGCCGTACAGCTGCTCTTCGACCGCCTCGGCCCCGCCCGAACCGAATCCTGAGGACGCGCCACCACCATGCCCCGCCCCGTACGCCCCGCCGCGTTCGCCCTCGCCGCCGCCCTGGTCCTCACCGGGTGCGGCGCCCAGCTCCCCACGTCCCCGGAGGCGGGGAGCACGGCGCCGGACCACTATCCGGTGACCGTCGAGAACTGCGGCGAGAAGAAGACCTACGACAAGGCCCCGCAGCGCGTCGTCACCAACGACGTCGGCATCACCGAGATCATGTTCGCGCTCGGACTGGAGGATCACATGGCCGGCTACGTGATGCCCGACGACAAGGGCGACCTCACCTCCGTGCCCTGGAAGGACGGGTACAAGAAGGCCGACTGGCTCTCGAAGAAGACCATCAACAAGGAACTCGTCCTCGACGCCCGCGCCGACCTCGTCTTCGCGGGATGGAACTACGGATTCAGCGAGGAAGGCGGATTCACCCCCGCCGAACTGAGCCGGGTCGGCATCGACTCGTACCTGCTCAGCGAGTCCTGCCGCAACGGCCGGGGCAACGCGCGCGGGGTGATGGCCCCCCTCGACGCGCTCTACACCGACCTGCGGAACCTGGGCAGGATCTTCGACGTGGAGGACCGCGCCGAAGCCCTCGTCACCGGCTTCCGCGACCGGGTCGCCAAGGCGCGGGACAAGGCCCCCAAGGGCACCGACCGCCCCCGGGTCTTCCTCTACGACGACGGGCGGGACAAGCCGCTGACCTCCGGCGCCTTCGCCGGACCGCACGACATCATCACCAAGGCCGGCGGCGACCACGTCATGAAGGACCTCGAGGACACCTGGGTGACGGTCGGCTGGGAGACCGTCGTCGCCCGCGACCCCGAGGTCATCGTGATCAACGACTACGGCGACCGGAGCGCGGAGCAGAAGGAGAAGTTCCTGAAGTCCTACCCGCCGCTGGCGAACGTCTCCGCGGTCAAGAACGACCGCATCTTCGCCCTCGACTACGTGGACCTGGTGGAGAGCCCCCGCAACCCGGCCGCCGTCGACTCCCTCGCCACCTACCTGAAGGGCGTGTCCCATGGCTGACCGACCGGCCCCGGTGACCGTCGTCGGGATCGGCGCCGACGGCTGGGCGGGACTGACCGACGCCGCCCGCGCCGAACTCACCGGCGCCCAGGTCCTCATCGGCGCCGAGCGCCAGCTGGACCTGCTCCCGCCGTCCTGCCACGGCCGGCGCGTCACCTGGCCCTCGCCGCTGCGGCCCGCCGTCCCCGGACTGCTCGCCGCGCACACCGGGAGCAGCGTCGCCGTCCTGGCCAGCGGCGACCCCATGTTCTACGGGATCGGCCGGGCCCTGACCGAGGTGCTCGGCGCCGACCGGCTGCGCGTCCTGCCCCACCCCTCGTCCGTCTCCTACGCCTGCGCCCGGATCGGCTGGCCGGCCGAGGACACCGAGACCGTCACCCTGGTCGGCCGCCCCACCGCCCGGCTGGCCGCCGCGCTGCACGACGGCCGCCGCGTCCTGGTCCTCAGCGCCGACGCCGGCACCCCCGCCGAAGTCGCCGCACTCCTGCGCGAACAGGGCTTCGGCCCCAGCCGGATCCGGGTGCTGGAACAGCTCGGCGGGCCCGGCGAGGACTGCCTGGAGGGCACCGCCGACCACTGGCCCCACCCTCCGCGCGACCCGCTGAACATCGTCGCCGTCGACTGCCGCCGCGCCCCCGGGGCCCTGCGCCTGGGCGCCGTGCCGGGGCTGCCCGACGACGCGTACGCACACGACGGCCAGCTCACCAAGCGGCACGTGCGGGCCGCGACGCTCGGCGTGCTCGCCCCCGCCCCCGGCGAACTCCTCTGGGACATCGGCGGCGGCTCCGGGTCGATCGCGATCGAATGGATGCGGACCCACCCGTCCTGCCGCGCGATCACCGTGGAACGCGACCCGGAACGGGCCGCGCGCATCACCCGCAACGCCGCCCGCCTCGGCGTGCCGGCCCTCCGCGTGGTCACCGGCGCCGCACCCGGCGCGCTGAACGAACTGCCCGTACCCGACGCCGTGTTCATCGGCGGCGGGCTCACCGCGCCCGGCCTGCTCGACACCTGCTGGGACGCGCTGCCGCCCGGCGGACGCCTCGTCGCCAACACCGTCACGCTGGAGTCCGAGGCCCTGCTCGCCGAGGCACACCGCCGCCACGGCGGCGAACTCGCCCGGCTCGCCGTCGCCCACGCCGTGCCGGTCGGCGGCTTCACCGGCTGGCGCCAGGCCATGCCGGTCACCCAGTGGTCCGTACACAAACCCCCGACCGGCCCCGCACCCCACTCAGGAGACACCCACAGATGACCGTCTACTTCATCGGCGCGGGCCCCGGAGCCGCCGACCTGATCACCGTGCGCGGCGCCCGTACCCTCGCCGCCTGCACGGTCTGCCTGTACGCGGGCAGCCTGGTGCCCCGCGAACTGCTCGCCGAATGCCCGCCGGGCGCCCGCCTGGTCGACACCGCGCAGCTCGACATCGACCGGATCACCGGCGAACTGCTCGCCGCCCACGAGGCCGGTCACGACGTGGCCCGGCTGCACTCGGGCGACCCCGCGGTCTTCAGCGCGGTCAACGAACAGATGCGCAGGCTCGACGAGGCCGGGGTGCCCTACGAAGTGGTGCCCGGCGTACCCGCGTTCGCCGCCGCCGCCGCGGCGCTCAAACGGGAGCTGACCGTACCGACCGTCGGCCAGACCGTCATCCTCACCCGGATCGCCCACCGGGCGACCGCCATGCCGCCGGGCGAGGACCTGGACACCCTGGGCCGCAGCGGCGCCCTGATCGTGCTGCACCTCGCCGCCCGCTACGTGGACCGCGTCGTCGGGGAACTCCTGCCGCACTACGGCGCCGACTGCCCGGCCGCCGTCGTGGCCCTGGCCTCCCGCCCGGACGAGATCATCCTGCGCGGCACCCTCGACGACATCGCCGGCCAGGTGAAGGCCGCGGGCGTGATCCGCACCGCCGTCATCATGGTCGGCCGCACCCTGGGCGCCGAGCAGTTCCACGACAGCCACCTCTACTCGCCCGCCCGAGACCGCCACAGCTGCTGACCGCACCCCGCCCGGAGCGCACCGGCTTGACCTTGACACCGTGACAAGCGGTTCACTTCGCTGCGAGGAGGTGGCATCGATGACCCGTTCCACCGAGGAAACGCACACGCGGCGAGCGCTCCGGGCGCTGGAGCACACCGACCCGTCGGTCCGGCTCCGGGCGGCGATGACGGCCGGCTCCGCCCCGGCCCCGGACTTTGTCGGCACCCTCGTCGAGCGGTGCGCGGCCGAACCCGACTTCTCCGTACGCGAGATGCTGACCTGGGCGCTCACCCGGCACGACCCGTCGGTGACGGTCCCGCTGCTGGTCGGCGAGGTCCGCTCGGAGCGGACGCGGGCACGCGGCCAGGCCCTGCACACCCTGTCCAAGATCGGGGACCGGCGGGCCTGGCCGGTGATCACACCGCAGCTGCTGGCCGACCCCGACGACGAGGTGGCACGCAGCGCCTGGCGGGCGGCCGTCGTGCTGGTGCCCGGGGGCGCGGAGCACGGGCTGGCCGTAGGGCTGGCGGCACAGCTCGGGCGCGGCGGGCACGAGACGCAACTGAGCCTCAGCCGGGCGCTGATCGCGCTCGGGGAGGTGACGCCGCCGCTCCTGGACGCCGCCGCGAACGGCCCCGACCCCCGGGTACGGGCCCACGCGATCGCCACCCAGCGGCTGCGGCGCGACCCGGGCGCCGGATTCGAGTCCGCGATCGAGGCGGCCAAGCGCATCGTGGCCCTCGGCGGGGACCCGGCGGGAGGAGCGGCGGAGCGGTGCTGATCGGTGATGTCGCACGGCGGTCCGGGGTCAGCACCCGCATGCTCCGGCACTACGAGTCGCTCGGTCTGGTCCGGCCGGACGGCCGCAACGAATCCGGCTACCGGGAGTACTCCGACGAGAACATCCGGCGGATCTTCCACATCGAGAGCCTGCGCTCGCTGGGACTGTCGCTGCGCGAGGTCGCGCGGGCCCTCGACGACCCGGGATTCGCCCCCGCGGCACTCGTCGACGACCTCGTCCGCCGCACCCAAGAACGCATCGCCGCCGAGACGGAGCTGCTGACCCGGCTCCGGCGGATCGACGCCGCGGAGCCCGCCGGCTGGACCGACGTCCTGCGGACCGTGGCGCTCCTGCACGAACTGGGGTCCGCGAGTCCGGGCGCCCGGCAGCGCGCCGCCCTGGCCGCCGCCGAGGACCGCCCCGTACCGGCGGAAGCGCTGGTCGAGGCGGTGCTCGGCGAGCCGGACCCGCACGTCGCCGGAGCCCTGCGCTGGGCCCTGGCCCGCTCCGGCCAGGACGCCCCGGCGCTGCTGGCCGAAGCCCTGCACGCCGGCTCCGCCCTCGTACGCGAACGCGCCGTACGGGCCCTCGCCGAACTGCCGCACGCCGCGGCGTCCGCACCGCTGCGCCGGGCCCTCACCGACCCGGCCCCCGAGGTCCGGGGCCCCGCGGCCCTGGCGCTCGCCGCCAGGGGTGTCACCGCCGCGGTCCCCGAACTCCTCGACATGGTCGTCGAGGGCCGGGGCGACACCGACGCGGCCGACGCGCTCGGCGCCCTCGCGCACGACCCCGTCACGGCCGGCCGGATCGCCACCGGACTCGTCGACCGCCTCGACCGCGCCGCCATACCGCCCGTACGGCTGCGGCTCGCCCAGGCACTCGCCGACATCCCGGGAGCCGAGGCCGCCGAAGCCCTCGCCGCCCTGGCGCACGACGCGGACCGGGCCGTCGCGCTCACCGCCGCGCACGTACTGCGGCTGCGCGAAGAGGCCTGACGGCGCCGCTCAGCCGCCGCCCCGGACCGGCCCGCGCACCGCGCTGCGCCCCACGACCGTGCCCGCCCGGTCGATGCACACGACGTCCACGGCGACCGGCGCGCCCCGCAGCACCGACAGCGCCTCGTCCCGTGCCGCCACCGCCACCAGATCCCCGAGCGGAACCCCCCGAGCGAGACACAGCTGGAGCGCCGCGAGCCCCGTGTTCGCCACAGCGACCTCGGCCGCCAGCGCCTCGTCCGCCCCGCCCCGCCGGGCCAGCCGGGCCAGGAACGGCTTGTCGACCTGGGACCGGGCGGAGTGCAGGTCCAGGTGCCCGGCGGCGAGCTTCGACAGCTTCGCGAACCCCCCGCAGACCGTCAGCCGGTCCACCGGGTGACGGCGTACGTACTTCAGCACCGCGCCCGCGAAGTCCCCCATGTCCAGCAGCGCGATCTCCGGCAGCCCGTACTCGGACACCACGGTCCGCTCCGACGTGGAGCCCGTGCAACCGGCCACATGGGTGTGTCCCGCGGCCAGCGCCACGTCCACCCCCCGGCGGATCGAGTCGATCCACGCCGAGCACGAGTACGGCACCACGACCCCCGTCGTGCCGAGGATCGACAGACCGCCCAGAATGCCCAGGCGCGGATTCCAGGTGGAGCGGGCGATCTCCTCGCCGTCGTCCACCGACACCGTGACCTCGACGTCCCCCGAACCCCCGTGCTCCGCGGCGACCCGCGCGACATGCTCCCGGATCAGCCGGCGGGGCACGGGATTGATCGCGGGCTCACCGACCTCGAGCGGCAGCCCGGGCAGGGTGACCGTGCCCACCCCCGGCCCGGCCCGGAACACCACCCCCGAACCCGGCGGCAGCCGCCGCGCCGTGACCCGGACCAGCGCACCGTGTGTCACATCGGGGTCGTCGCCCGCGTCCTTGACCACCCCGGCCGTCGCCCGCCCGTCGGCCAGCTCCTCCACCGCGAGCGCGAAGGCGGGCGTCTGCCCCTTGGGTAGGGTGATCGTCACCGGGTCGGGAAAGTCGCCCGTCAGCAGGGCCGTGTACGCGGCGGTGGCCGCCGCGGTCGCACAGGCGCCGGTGGTCCAGCCCGGCCGCAGGCCGGTGTGCTTCAGCTGGGCGCTGCGCCCGCCCTCGATCTCACCCATGGATGGTTCCGATGCATGTACTGGTACTCGGCGGTACGACGGAGGCCCGCCGGCTCGCCGAGTCACTGGTGGAAGAACTCCCTGCCGGTGCCCGGCTGACGAGCTCGCTCGCCGGACGTGTGACGGGCCCGAGACTGCTGCCCGGTGAGGTCAGGATCGGCGGCTTCGGAGGAACCGACGGGCTGACCGCGTGGCTGCGGACGCACCGGGTGGACGCGCTCATCGACGCCACCCATCCTTTCGCCGGGACGATCAGTTTTCACGCGGCTGCCGCCGCCGCTGCCGCCCATGTTCCCCTGCTCGCGCTGCGCCGCCCCGGCTGGGTGCCCGGTGACGGCGACACCTGGCACCCGGCCGGCTCGCTGGCCGAGGCGGCGGCGGCCCTGCCCGCGCTGGGGCGGCGGGTCTTCCTCACCACCGGACGGACGGGGCTGGCCGCCTTCGCCGGGCTGGACGAGCTGTGGTTCCTGATGCGCTCGGTGGACGCGCCCGAGGCACCGCACCCGGCCCGGATGGAGGTGCTGCTGGACCGGGGACCGTTCACCCTGGACGGGGAGCGCGAGCTGATCCGCCGCCACCGCGTCGACGTCCTCGTCACCAAGGACAGCGGAGGCGCCGCCACCGCCCCCAAACTCACCGCCGCCCGCGAGGCGCGCATCCCCGTGGTGGTGGTGCGGCGGCCCCCCGTCCCCGAGGGCGTCCCGGTCGTCGACGCCCCGGAACCGGCCGTCGCCTGGCTGCGCGAGCGGATCCTCCGGGGAGCGTCGGGCACATGAGTGCGGGCGGATCGACGGTGTCCGGTGCGGCAACGCCGCGAGCGTGCGTGCCGGTGCCGGACACCGGGACGCCGCGGACCTCCGCCGGACACCTCTGAGGGCCGTCCCGCGATCCCCGGCGGGCGCACGACGACAGCCGCGGCACCTCGCCGCGTTGCCGGAACGTCCGGATGCGCCCGGTATCCGGACCTCCCGATGCCTTGCGACGCACCGCATCCGACCCCGTGCGCCGAGCCGCCAGGGATTACGGGACATCCCTAGCCTTCCGGGTAACGGCGGGGCGTCCACACGACCTGGTGCCCGCCCTCCCGCCGTACCCAGCGGGTCTGCGAGGACCCGACGAGCAGGATCGTGCGCATGTCGACATCGGCCGGGTCGAGATCGGCGAGCCGCACCGTCCGTACGCTCTCCGCCGGGCCGCCCACGTCCCGGCCCAGGACCACCGGGGTGTCCGGCGAGCGGTGCTCCAGCAGGAGTTCGCGGGCCTTGCCGACCTGCCAGGTCCGGCTCCGCGAGCCGGGGTTGTACAGCGCGAGCACCAGATCCGCCGTCGCCGCCGCCCGCAGCCGCTCCGCGATGACCTCCCACGGCTTGAGCCGGTCGGAGAGCGATATCGCCGCGTAGTCGTGGCCGAGCGGCGCGCCCGCACGGGCCGCGGCCGCGTTGGCCGCCGTCACTCCCGGCAGCACCCGCACCGGCACTCCCGCGTACGCCTCCTGCGAGGCCACCTCCAGGACGGCCGTCGCCATGGCGAAGACCCCCGGGTCGCCGCCGGAGACCACGGCCACCCGCCGTCCGCGCCGGGCCAGGTCCAGGGCGAACTCGGCGCGCTCCGACTCGACCTTGTTGTCCGAGCCGTGCCGCACCTGACCCGGCCGGACCGGCACCCGGTCCAGGTAGGTGGTGTAGCCGACCAGGTCGTCCGCGGCGGCCAGCGCCCCGCGCGTCTCCGGCGTCAGCCACAGCGGACCGGCCGGGCCGGTGCCCACCACCGTCACCCCGCCGCCCTCCGGCGCGCGCTCCGGGCGCGGCGCGCCGACCCGGCTGGGCAGCACCGCGACCGCGAAGTACGGCACCGAGCCGGGCTCGACGTCCGCCAGCTCGCCCACCCGCTCCCCGGCCATCGTGGCGCGCTCGACGTACCGTGCCTCCGGCAGCCGCCCGGACGCCTCGAAGGCGCCGCGCACGGCCGGGAACGTACGGCCCAGCTTCATCACCACGGCGGCGTCGGTGGCCGCGAGACGGGCCGTCAGCTCCTCCTCCGGCAGCGTGCCCGGCAGGATCGTCAGCACCTCCTCGCCCTCGACGAGCGGGGTGCCCAGCCGTGCGGCGGCCGCGCTGACCGAGGTGACCCCCGGGATCACCTCGGTCGGATAGCGGTCCGCGAGCCTCTTGTGCATGTGCATGTACGAGCCGTAGAAGAGCGGGTCGCCCTCGGCCAGCACCGCGACCGTGCGACCGGCGTCCAGATGCACCGCCAGCCGGGCAGCCGCCTCGGCGTAGAACTCCTCCATCGCCCCCCGGTAGCCGCCCGGGTGGTCCGTGGTCTCCGTCGTGACGGGGTAGACCAGCTGTTCCTCGATGTGGTCGGCGCGGATGTGCTTCGCCGCGATGGACCGGGCGATGGAACGCCCGTGCCGGGCGCTGTGGTAGGCGACGACATCGGCCTCGGCGATGATCTCCACCGCGCGCACCGTCATCAGGGCCGGATCGCCGGGCCCCAGCCCGACCCCGTACAGGCGGCCCGTCCTCTGCTCGCTCACGTCTACTCCTCCTCGCTGGCGATCGCGTTGAGGGCGGCGGCCGCGATGGCGCTGCCACCGCGGCGGCCCCGGACGATCAGGTGTTCCAGCCCGGACGGATGCGCGGCCAGCGCGTCCTTCGACTCGGCGGCCCCCACGAAACCGACCGGCACACCGATGACGGCGGCCGGCCGCGGCGCGCCCGCCTCGATCATCTCCAGCAGCCGGAACAGGGCGGTCGGCGCGTTCCCGACGGCGACCACCGCACCCTCCAGCCGGTCGCGCCACAGCTCCAGCGCGGCGGCGCTGCGGGTGGTGCCCAGCTCCTTCGCGAGCCCGGGAACCGCCGGGTCGGACAGGGTGCACACCACCTCGTTGTCCGCGGGCAGCCGCTTGCGGGTGACCCCGCTGGCGACCATCGCCACATCGCACAGAATGGGCGCACCGGCCCGCAGCGCGGCGCGGGCGCGGGCCACCACGCCGGGGGAGAAGACGAGGTCCTCGACGAGATCGACCATCCCGCAGGCGTGGATCATCCGGACCGCGACCTGGCTCACATCGGCGGGCAGACCGGCCAGATCGGCCTCCGCGCGGATCGTGGCGAACGACTGGCGGTAGATCGCCGGTCCGTCCTTCTCGTACTGGTGCACAGTGCTTTCGCTCTCTTCCTGGGACATGCAACGGTTCGGGTACGGGGGAGTGGGGCGGGGCGGGATCAGCCGTGGTCGCGGCGGGCCGCGGCCACCGCGGCGGCGAGCCCGTCCGGCCCGTCGGCGGCCGGCACGGGCTCGGCCCGCTCCCCGTCCCGGACGACGTGGACGAGGTGACCGCCGGGAGTGGCCACGACGTCGACCCAGGTGCCGCGGGGGTGGCCGCACCGGCGTTCGCATCCGGACCAGTACACCGGCAGCGGTCCCGCGGCCCCCACCGCGGCCGCCGCGTCGGCCCGTACGTCGGCCAGCGACCTGGCGCAGCCGGGCCGGCCGATACAGGCACCCACCCCGGTCCAGGGGGAGTCGGGCGAGACGACGAGACCGGCCGCCCCCAGCGCGTCCAGCGCCTTCGCCGCCCGGCCCGGTTCCACCCCCGGAACGACGACGCCGCGCCACGGGGTCAGCCGCAGCTCGCCGCGGCCCTCGTGCCGGGCGGTGTCCACCAGCGCCCGCCACTGCGCGGACGTGGCGCGCCCCAGCGGCAGCCCGGCCGACAGCGTGGCCGACCCGGACGAGGGGCCGGTCACGATCCCGCTGCCGGGCCCGTCACAACGCCCCGGCCGGCTCCGGTGCTCGGCCGCCGCGACGTCAACTCCCGCTTCCCGCAAGCGTTCCGCGACCAGATCGAGGAGGCCGTCACCACCGGAGGGCAGGTCGGACACCCGCCAGGCCCCGGTGTCCGAGGCCCGCTCCAGGAAGGCGGCGGCCGCCACCAGCGCGGCGCGTGGTGCCAACGCCCCGGGGACGCGCAGCACGGTCTCGGCCGCACCGACCCGCAGCAGCGCCGACGTGTCGTCCCGGGCGAGCAACGACACATCGCCGCCCAGCGCGTCCACATCGCCGCGGCCGTCGTCGAGCACGAACAGGAACCTGCCGGACAGGCCGGCCGCCCCGTCGTCGGCGCACAACAGCGCGTCGAGTCCGGACAACCAGGTCCCAACGTCCCGTGCGCCGTGGCCGTCGAGGCCACTGAGCGGCGACGCGACGATGTTGCGTACCCGCTCGTGGCGTGCGGAGGGCAGCAACCCCGCCGCGCCCAGCCGTTCGGCCAGCTCGCCGCCGCACTCCGGACCGAGCCCGCGCAGCTGGACGTTGCCGCGCGAAGTGAGATGCACCTCACCATCGCCGAGGCCGTTCGCCGCGGCCCCCAGGGCATCGGCCTGGGCCGCCGTCAGCAGACCGCCGGGCACCCGGATCCGGGCCAGCGCACCGTCGTCCGCCCGGTGCAGCCGCAGCGCGCCGGGGCAGGCGTCACCACGGCCCCGGTGCGACGGGGCGCCCGACGGCGCGGGTGAAGAAGTGGCAGGTGGGGGCATGGCGGCGAGCATACCGACGATCCGGACGGATCCGAACGGATGCGCCTGCCCCTTCCGGCCGACCGGCCCTTACTATGCCTAGTGACGTGCCATCCGGCACGTCGTCGCCACAGACGGCGACAAGGGGAGGAAGTCCGGTGCGATTCCGGCACGGTCCCGCCACTGTGAGCCCGGCCACGGCCGGGTGAGTCAGGAACTCCCCTCACCGGACCCCCGGCCCGTTCGGGCAGGGGTGCTCCATCCGACACCGCCCGGGGCGTGGACACCCCGAGGAAGGCTCGACGCCGCATGATCCTGCTCCTGTCGACGTCCGACACCGACCTGCTCAGCGCCCGCGCATCGGACGGCCCGGTTCCCTACCGCTACGCCAACCCCTCCCGCCTTCCGCTCCAGGACCTCCCGGAACTCCTGGACGGCGCCGACCTGGTCGTGGTCCGCCTCCTCGGCGGAGTACGGGCCTGGCAGGACGGGCTCGACCAGGTGCTCGCCACCGGCCGCCCGGTCGTCGTCCTCACCGGCGAACAGGCCCCCGACGCCCAGCTGATGGCCGCCTCCACCGTCCCCGTCGGCATCGCCGCCGAGGCCCACGCCTACCTGGCCCACGGCGGGCCCGCCAACCTGGACCAGCTCGCCCGCTTCCTCTCCGACACCGTGCTGCTCACCGGGCACGGCTTCGAGCCGCCCGCCCCGGCCCCCTCCTGGGGCCCGCTGGAGCGCACCGCACACCGCACCGACGGCCCCGTCGTCGCCGTTCTCTACTACCGCGCCCACCACATGAGCGGCAACACCGCCTTCGTCGAGGCGTTGTGCCGGGCCGTCGAGGAGGCGGGCGCCCGCCCGCTGCCGCTGTACGTCGCCTCGCTGCGCAGCCCCGAACCCGAACTCATCGAGGCGCTCCGCGCCGCCGACGCGATCGTGACGACCGTCCTCGCCGCGGGCGGCACCCGCCCGGCCGAGGCATCGGCGGGAGGTGACGACGAGTCCTGGGACGCGGGCGTCCTCAGCGGCCTCGACGTCCCCATCCTCCAGGCCCTCTGCCTGACCGGATCGCGCACCGACTGGGAGGACAACGACGAGGGCGTCTCCCCGCTCGACGCCGCCAGCCAGATCGCGGTGCCCGAGTTCGACGGCCGCCTGATCACCGTTCCCTTCTCCTTCAAGGAGATCGACGAGGACGGGCTGCCCGCCTACGTCGCCGACACCGAACGCGCCGCCCGCGTCGCCGGGATCGCCGTGCGCCACGCTCGGCTGCGCCACATCCCGGCCGCCGAGAAGCGGATCGCGCTGGTGCTCTCCGCGTACCCGACCAAGCACTCCCGGATCGGCAACGCCGTCGGGCTCGACACCCCCGCCAGCGCCGTCGCCCTGCTGCGCCGGCTCCTCGAGGCGGGCTACGACTTCGGTACGCAGGAGATCCCCGGCCTGGTGTCGGGCGACGGCGACGAGCTGATCCGCGCGCTGATCGAGGCGGGCGGTCACGACCAGGAGTGGCTCACCGAGGAGCAACTGGCCCGCAACCCCGTCCGTATCCCGGCCGCCGACTACCGGCGCTGGTACGCCACGCTCCCGGCCGAGCTGCGCGAGGCCGTCGAGGAGCACTGGGGCCCCGCCCCCGGCGAGATGTTCGTGGACCGGTCCGGCAACCCGGACGGCGACATCGTGCTCGCCGCCCTGCGGTTCGGCAACCTTCTGATCCTCATCCAGCCGCCGCGCGGCTTCGGCGAGAACCCGATCGCGATCTACCACGACCCGGACCTGCCGCCCTCGCACCACTATCTCGCCGCCTACCGCTGGATCGCCGCCCGCGCCGACGACAACGGTTTCGGTGCCGACGCGATGATCCACCTCGGCAAGCACGGCAATCTGGAGTGGCTGCCCGGCAAGAACGCCGGACTCTCCGCCGCCTGCGGCCCGGACGCCGCGCTCGGCGACCTCCCGCTGATCTACCCGTTCCTGGTCAACGACCCCGGCGAGGGCACCCAGGCCAAGCGCCGGGTGCACGCCACCCTCGTCGACCACCTGGTGCCGCCGATGGCACGGGCCGACAGCTACGGGGACATCGCCCGGCTCGAACAGCTCCTGGACGAGCACGCCCAGATCGCCGCGATGGACCCGGCGAAGCTCCCGGCGATCCGCGCCCAGATCTGGACCCTGATCCAGGCCGCCAAGCTCGACCACGACCTCGGCGTCGAGGGCCGGCCCGAGGACGAGGGCTTCGACGACTTCATCATGCATCTGGACGGCTGGCTCTGCGAGATCAAGGACGTCCAGATCCGCGACGGTCTCCATGTCCTCGGTGGCGCCCCCCAGGGCGCTGACCGGGTCAACCTCGTCCTGGCGATCCTGCGGGCCCGTCAGATCTGGGGCGGTACGGCCTCGTTGCCGGGGCTGCGGGAGGCGCTGGGGCTCGACGAGTCCGCCGCGACCCGGATCACCGCCGACGAGGCGGAGGAGCGGGCCCGCGCGCTGGTCCAGGCGATGGAGGACGCGGACTGGGCGCCGGAGGCGGTCGCCGAGGTCGCGGCAGGGCAGCCGGAGGCGGTCGCCGACATCCTCGCCTTCGCGGCCCGCGAGGTGGTGCCGAGGCTGGCCGCCACCACCGCCGAACTCGACCACGCCCTGCACGCGCTGGACGGCGGGTTCGTGCCCGCCGGGCCTTCCGGCTCCCCGCTGCGCGGCCTGGTCAACGTCCTGCCGACCGGCCGCAACTTCTACTCCGTCGACCCCAAGGCCGTGCCCTCGCGCCTCGCCTGGGAGACCGGCCAGGCGCTGGCCGACTCGCTGCTGGAGCGCTACCGCGCAGACAACGGCGACTGGCCCACCTCGGTCGGCCTGTCCCTGTGGGGCACCAGCGCCATGCGGACCGCGGGCGACGACGTGGCGGAGGCCTTCGCCCTGCTCGGTGTCCGGCCGGTGTGGGACGACGCCTCGCGCCGGGTCACCGGACTGGAGGCGATCGCGCCCGCCGAACTGGGCCGCCCCCGCATCGACGTCACCCTCCGCATCAGCGGCTTCTTCCGCGACGCCTTCCCGCACACCATCGGCCTCCTGGACGACGCGGTCCGGCTCGTCGCCTCCCTGGACGAGCCGGCCGAGCAGAACCACGTACGCGCCCACGCCCAGGCCGACCTCGCCGCGCACGGCGACGAGCGGCGCGCCACCACCCGTATCTTCGGCTCCCGCCCCGGCACGTACGGTGCCGGTCTGCTCCAGCTCATCGACTCCCGCGACTGGCGCACCGACGCGGACCTCGCCGAGGTCTACACGGTGTGGGGCGGCTACGCCTACGGGCGCGAGCTGGACGGCCGCCCGGCCCGCGAGGAGATGGAGACCGCGTACAAGCGGATCGCGGTCGCGGCCAAGAACACCGACACCCGCGAGCACGACATCGCCGACTCGGACGACTACTTCCAGTACCACGGCGGCATGGTGGCCACCGTCCGCGCGCTCCGGGGCACCGCCCCGGAGGCGTACATCGGTGACTCCACCCGCCCCGAGACGGTCCGCACCCGCACCCTTGTCGAGGAGACCTCCCGGGTCTTCCGGGCCCGGGTGGTGAACCCCAAGTGGATCGAGGCGATGCGGCGCCACGGATACAAGGGCGCCTTCGAACTGGCCGCCACCGTCGACTACCTCTTCGGTTACGACGCGACGACCGGTGTGATCGCCGACTGGATGTACGACAAGCTCACCGAGACGTACGTCCTCGACCCGGTCAACCGGGAATTCCTCCAGCAGGCCAACCCCTGGGCCCTGCACGGCATCGCCGAACGCCTGCTGGAGGCGGAGTCGCGGGGCATGTGGGCCAAGCCCGACCCGGCGGTCCTGGAAGCGCTGCGCCAGGCGTACCTGGAGACGGAGGGCAGCCTGGAGGGTGAGGACTGACGGGATGGCCGGGCCGCCGGACGGCGGCCCGGCCGCCCCGCCCCGTCCCGACGGGGACGGAGTCACTCATTCCGATCTTGGGCATAGTGTCGCCCGTCGCGTGGAAGCGATCCTGGCATGACCGAAAGCAACAGCCCTCGTATCGCCATGCCCCGGATCGTCGTGCTGGGGGTACAGCGCACCGACCCGCCCTTCCGTCTGGTGGAGATCGACGGGGAGGTCGTCGGCGAGGCGACGTCGATGCTGGACGTACTCGCCATCGCCTCGGCCGCCGGAATCCGCATCCACGACCTCGACGATCCCGGTGTGGTGCGCTGGGTGGGCGGCGACAAGCTCACCTGGCGGACGCACTGAGCACCGGCGGGCGGCGCGGGGCCCGCCCGGCCGCCACCTCGAACTGTTCTCCCTCGTACTGACGTTTCGCTGACGTTTCGCTGACGTTGTGCGTGCGGCCCCGCCGTACCGGGGCCGCACCTGGGACAACGGCGCTTACGGCCTCAGGCCAGCGACGCCGCGCGGTCCGGATCGATCGCGTGCGCGAAAGGCAGGTCATGTATAAAGCGTCGGAGTTCGTCGAGCACAAGCTCTCCGAGACGATGACGTTCGGCCCCGAGGGCACCACCGATGTGGGGTGTCAGGACCACGTTGGGAAGGGTGAACAGTGGCGAGTCATGGGCGGGAGGCTCCGGATGCGTGACATCGAGTACGGCGGTGAGGTCGGGCCTGGCGCGCAGGACCTCCGCCGCGGCGGCCTCGTCGACGAGTGCGCCGCGCGCGGTGTTGATCAGGGTCGCCCCCGGGGTCATCGAGGCCAGCAGCCGGGCCCCGACCGAGCCGCGGGTCCCGGGCAGCAACGGGGCGTGCAGGCTGACGACATGGCTGGTGGCGAAGAGCTCCTCGATGCCGACCAGCCGGACGCCGGCCTCCCGCGCGGCGCCCGGGGAGGCGAGCGGATCGGTGGCCAGTACCTCGACGTCGAAGCGGCCGAGGTGGGAGGCGACCAGACGGCCGATGTGCCCGAGCCCGAGCAGGCCCACGCGTGACCGGTAGGCGCCCGGCACCCGGGGGTCGGACGGGAAGCGGCGGGCGCTCGCCATCTCCCGGGTGAGGCGGTGCGTGTGCTTGAGCCCCAGCAGGACCTGGGCGAGGGTGAACTCCGCCACCGGTACGGCGTTGGCCGAGGCGGCGGAGACGATCGGTACCTCGCGCGCCCAGAACTCGGGCGTGGTCAGGTGCCGTACGGAGCCCGCGGCCACGAGGACCGCCCGCAGCCGGGGGGCGTGCGACAGGAAAGCGGCGTCCAGGACCGGCGCGCCCCAGCCCGTGAGCAGGACCTCGACCTCGCGCAGCGCGTCGGGAGCGGCATCGAGCTGCTGCCGCGTCAGGGGCGGCGCCTGCAGCCGGGCGAGGCGGCCGATCTCGGCCAGGACGTCGGGGGGGTAGACGTCCGCCCTGCGCTCCTCCTCCATGACCAACAGGGCGGTGGGTCGGTGTGCCGGCTCGTTCATGGCGATGTGCTCCTCGGCTCTGCGCGGACGGGCCGTCAGCGGACCGGCCCATGACTTCTGATCGGTTGCGTAGGGAAATGTCTGATCGGATGGTGAAGATTGGCGTGGCTTGTTCATTGCCATGACTGATGGATGTGCAGCACGATACATCGGATGATTGAGAAGACCTCGGATGAGATCTGATCGTCCGATCGTCGCGGCTGCCGTACTGATCGCGTCGGAGTGTGGTGGGAGGGCAGCAGGAGATCGTTGCCGTAGGCAGCTAAATTCCCCTGTCACCAGGTGTTTTCATGCGGAGGGGCAGGCTTCTTCGGGTTCTCGCTCCGGCGATGGCCAGTAGTGAGCCGGTGCGGCCGGTGGCGTGTTCATCTTCGCGAGACTTTGCATTCATCGGACTATTGACCACGGATTCGGACCCCGTTAGCGTCCGAGCAAGCGCTTTCCAGGCCAGCTGTGATGCGGCGAAAACAGGAGTTGTCATGCAGAGATCGCGGTGGATCGGTGCGGGTGTTCTCGCTTCCGCACTGGTCCTCACCAGCTGTAGTTCCGGGCCTGCGGGAGTGGATGCCAAGCAGAACCCGAAGGCACCGCTCGAACTGTGGACCCGGACGACACCGGGCGGACCGGGCGAGCAGGGCGCGCTCAGGCTCGCCGCCGCCTTCGAGAAGTCCACCGGCTTCAAGGTCGAGGTCACGGCGATCTTCGACGACTTCGAGACCAAGCTCCAGCAGCGGGCCGCGCAGAAGAACCTCCCCGACATCGTCATGAACGACGTGACGCAGCTCGGTGCCATGCACAGCCAGGGCCTGCTGCGGGAGATCGACCTGGACAAGCTCAAGAACGGCAAGGAGGTCGTCGGCCAGGGCCTGGACTCCGGCAAGAGCGTGGACGGCAAGCAGTTCGGCCTGCCGTACTCGGCCCAGGCCTCGGCCCTCCTCATCCGCAAGGACTGGCGGGAGAAGCTGAAGCTGGATGTCCCGGCGAGCTGGGACGACTTCGCCGCCATGGCCGAGGCGTTCACCACCAAGGACCCCGACGGCGACGGCAAGAACAACACGTACGGCCTCGCCGCCCCGCTGTCCACCAAGCGCGGATACGCCTCCTGGTACTTCTCCAACTTCCTCTGGGCGGCGGGCGGGGACTTCATCACCGACACCGGTGGCGGGAAGTACAAGCCGGCGATGACCACCGAGGAATCGGTCCGGGCCGTGCAGTGGTTCCGCGACCTCGGGTGCAAGAAGAAGGTCATCCAGCCCGGCGCCGTGACCATGGAGACGCCGCCCACCAACGAGACCTTCGAGGCCGGCCGGACCGGCATGTTCGTCGTCGGCCCGTACCTGCTGCCCCGCTTCGACGAGACCCTCGGCAAGGACAAGTACGAGGTCGTCCCGATGCCCAAGGGGCCCAAGGACGCCACCGTGCTCGCCGAGGGCGGCTCCGTCTACCTGATGGCGGGCTCCGAGAACACGAAGGGCCAGGACGCCTTCGCCGACTTCGCGCTCTCCGCGGAGGGCCAGAAGACCGGCATGGAAGGCGAGACCGGCTTCACCGTCCAGCTCCCCGTCAACAAGACGGTCGACATCTCCCAGGTCCGCCCCGACCCGCGCTGGAAGACCTACGCGGACATCTACCAGGACTCCGGCCGCTACGCGCCGTCCATCCCGAACTGGACCCCGGTGCGGCAGACCACCGCCGACGCCGTCAACGCGCTGATGGCCGACTGCGACCTGGACACCGCCACCAAGCTCAAGGCGCTGGACAAGCAGCTCGCCGACATCCTCCAGGAACAGGGAATCGCCGCGTCATGAGTCTCGACCAGGCGGGCCCGGCCACCCTGCCCACGGCCGGGCCCGCCCCCCGCAAGACGCGCCGCGCGGCCGGCGGGTCCGCCGGCCGCCGCGGGCACAGCCCCCGCTCCGGCCGCCGGTGGACACCGTGGCTCTTCCTGGCCCCGGCCCTGCTGCTCTTCCTGTACTTCAAGTTCATCCCCATGGTCAGCGCCCTGACCATGTCCTTCCAGGACGTCCAGCCCTACCTCGGCAACAGGTGGGTCGGCACCGACAACTACGCCACGGTGCTCCAGTCCGACGGCTTCCGCGAAGCCGCCTGGCACACCGTGGTCCTGGCCGCCGGACAGACCGCCGGATCGATGGCCCTCGGCCTGGTCCTCGCGCTGCTGATGGAGGGCCAGGGACGGCGGCTGGGGTTCGTACGCTCCGCCGCGTTCCTGCCGGTGGTGGTGCCGATCGCGGTCGTCGCCGAGCTCTGGCGGATCATGTACCACCCCAGCTCGGACGGCATGCTCAACTCCCTCCTCGGCCTCGTGGGGCTGGGGCCCTCCGGATTCATCAACGACCCCGACTCGTCGATGGCCTCCATCATGGTCACCGGCATCTGGCGGGGCGCCCCCTACGACATGATGATCTTCCTGGCCGGTCTGACCAGTGTGGACCGGGGCCTGTACGAGGCCGCGAAGGTGGACGGCGCCTCCCGGTTCCAGCGGGTCTGGCACGTGACGGTCCCCGGACTGCGCTCGGTCTTCTCGATCCTCTTCATCCTCGCCGCCATCCGCGGACTGCGGGTGTTCACCGAGGTGTTCCTGCTCACCAACGGCGGACCCGACGGGTCCACCGAGGTCGTGATGACCCTGATCTACAAGCTCGGGCTGGAGCAGAACCGGCTCGGCGTCGGCGCGGCGGGAGCCGTCCTGCTGTTCCTCGCGACGCTGGTCCTGACCGTCGTCGTCCACCTGCTGCGACGGAGAGAGAGCAAATGAACGGGCCGACCGAGACCGCGCTGGGCCTGACCGAGAGCCGGAGCCCCGGCGGGCGGATCCTGAAGGCCGTCACCTACCTGCTCGTCCTGATCGTCTTCGCCGGGCCGCTGCTCGCCCTGCTGGTCAGCGCCTTCAGCCAGGTCAAGGACCCGACACAGCTGAGCGTCATCCCCTCCGGCGCCACCCTGGACAACTTCGAGGTCGCCTTCGACCAGGGCGTGCTCGGCTACCTGCTGAACTCCTTCTTCGTGGTCGGCTTCGGACTGCTGCTCCAGGTGGCCGTCTCCGTCCTGGCCGGATACGCCCTGGCCCGGAAGGTCTTCCCGGGGATGACCCTGGTACTGGTCGCCATCCTCGCCACCCTGATGCTGCCCGAGGAGATCCTGGCCCTCCCGCTCTCCGTGATCCTGTCCGACCTCCCGGTCGTCCGCTTCAACCTCATCGGCACCCTCGCCGGAATGATCGTCCCGCTCGGCGCCTGGGGATTCTCCATCCTGGTGATGACCGAGTTCATGAAGGACGTGCCCCGGGAGCTGGAGGAGGCCGCCCGGATCGACGGCGCCGGAGACCTGCGCATCTTCGCGCAGATCATCCTCCCGATGTGCAAGCCCGCGCTCGGTGTCATCGGAGTCTTCGGCTTCACCATGATCTGGGACCAGTACCTGCTGCCCCTCCTGGTCTCCACCGACTCCTCCTCGTACACCCTCCCGCTGGCGCTGCGCACCCTGCGGATCGACCCCTCCGTCACCCCCGGCGTGGTGATGGCCGCCTCGCTGCTGGCGCTGCTGCCGTCCGTGATCGTCTTCCTCTTCTTCCAGCGCTCCTTCGTGCACGGACTGTCCTCCGGCGCACTGAAGGGCTGACCCGGCGGCGCCCCGCCCCGACCGACCCGTACCGCCCGCCCCCTTTGCCAGCGCACCGGACCCCCGCCGGGCGCCGACGACAAGGAACGATGCCCATGCCCCCGAGCGCCGAGACCCCCGCCGCACCCCAGACCCCCGACACCACCTGGTTCACCACCGACCGGTTCGGCATGTTCGTCCACTGGGGCCTGTACGCGCTGCCCGCCCGGCACGAATGGGTCAAGAACCGCGAGAAGCTGACCGACGAGCAGTACCAGGTCTACTTCGACCACTTCGACCCCGACCGCTACGACCCCGCCCAATGGGCCAGGGCCGCCAAGGCCGCCGGGATGCGGTACGTCGTGCTCACCACCAAGCACCACGACGGCTTCTGCCTCTGGGACAGCGCCCTCACCGAGTACAAGGTCACCAACACCCCCCACGGCCGTGACCTCGTCGGCCCCTTCGTCGAGGCGTGCCGCGCCGAAGGGCTCAAGGTCGGCTTCTACTACTCCCTCATCGACTGGCACCACCCGTCCTTCCCCGTCGACGGCACCCACCCGCAGCGCGACGACGAGGAGTTCAAGGCCGCCAACGCGGACCGCGACATCCGCGACTACCAGCGCTATCTGCACGGCCAGGTCCGCGAACTGCTGACCTCCTTCGGACGCGTCGACTACCTCTTCTTCGACTTCTCCTACGAAGGCCGCATCTGGTGGGGCGGCAAGGGACCGGCCGACTGGGACTCCGCCAAGCTGCTGGAGACCGTCCGCGAACTCCAGCCCCACATCCTGGTCAACGACCGGACCGGCCTGCCCGGCGACTTCATCACCCCCGAGCAGTACCAGCCGTCGGGCCCCATGACCAAGGACGGCCGCCCCGTCCTGTGGGAGGCCTGCCAGACCCTCAACGGCAGCTGGGGCTACGACCGCGACAACCTGGACCACAAGAGCGCCGACCTGCTGATCCGGATGCTCGTCGACGGCGTCTCCAAGGACGGCAACCTGCTCCTCAACGTTGGCCCGACCGGGCGCGGCGACCTCGAACCCCGCGCCGTCGCCGTCCTCGAATCGATCGGCCGCTGGATGGACCTGCACGAGCGCGCGGTACGCGGCTGCGGCCCCTCCCCGTACACCGCACCCCCCGAATGCCGCTACACCCAGCGCGGGGACCGGCTCTACGTCCACCTGTTCGCCTGGCCGCTGCGCCACCTGCACCTGCCGGGACTCGCCGGCCGGGTCCGCTACGCCCAGCTGCTCAACGACGCCTCGGAGATCGTCCGGGTCCACATCGACCCCGACCGGCCCGCGCAGAACACCGAGATGGGCGGCCAGCCCGCCGGAACGCTCACCCTCGAAATCCCCGTCCAGCGCCCCGACACCCCCGTACCCGTCATCGAGCTGTTCCTGGACACCCGGGCCGAACCGGCCGCCGGCTGAGACCGGCACGGCCCGCGAACCACCACCACACTCACGGAGGCACCATGCAACGCCGCACGTTCCTCATGGGTACCGCGGCGGCCGGGGCGGCACTCGCCGTCACCGCCACCAGCGGCCTGTCCATCGCGAACGCGGCCCCGGCCCCGGCCGCCGTCGCCTCGCTGGACGAACTCCGGGCCGCGATCGACCGGGCGAAGCCGGGCGACCGCATCGTCCTGGCGGACGGCCGGTACACCGTCCCGTCCGACCGGCCGATCACCGTCCGGAACAAGCGGGGCACCGCACACGCCCCGCTCACCATCACCGCCCAGACCCCCGGCGGCGTCGTCCTCGACGGTGAACAGGGCTTCGTCCTCGACGCCTCCAGCCACATCACCATCAGCGGCTTCTCGTTCCGCCAGAGCACCACCCTGGACCTCCCGCCGAACTGCTCGCACATCAGGCTCAGCCGCAACGACTTCCAGCTCGCCGACATCGAAGGCCTGCACTGGCTGATGGTGCGCGCGGACGACAGCACCATCGACCACAACCACTTCCACGGCAAGTCCACCCTCGGGATCTACCTCGGCGTCGAGGGCGCCGGAACGGAGGAGATGGCGCAGCGCGTCCACATCTTCCGCAACCACTTCTCCGACCACACCTTCCCCGGCGACAACGGCGGCGAGCCGATCCGGCTCGGCGTCAGCCCCCGCGCCCTGTCCAGCGCCCACGCCGTCGTGGAGTACAACCTGTTCGAGCGCGCCAACGGCGACCCCGAGGCCATCTCGGTCAAGAGCTCGGACAACATCATCCGGCACAACACCATCCGCGACAGCTTCGGCGGCATCGTGCTGCGCCACGGCAACCGCAACCGGGTGGACTCCAACCACCTCCTGTCCGGCACGGAGGGTGTCCGGATCTACGGCAACGACCACGTGATCGTGAACAACCACCTTTCCGGCCTGGCCGGACGGGCCATGGTGATCGGCAGCGGCTCCGAACGCGACCACCTGCCCGGCGAGACCCCCGAGGCGCGTCGCGGCAACGACGCACCCGACCGGGTCCTCATCGCGTACAACACCCTGGTGAACAACAACGGCACCCTCTCCGGCGAGAGCCACCGGCCCCACGAGCCGCGCGACGTGACCGTCGCGGACAACCTGTTCGTCGCGGACTCGGGCGCACTGGTGGAGATGGCGAACACCGTACGGTTCACCTGGACCGGCAACATCCTGTGGGGCGCGGCCGGCGACGGGAACATCCCGGCCGGCGGCTTCACCCGCACCGACCCGAAGCTGGTGACGGGAGCGGACGGGGTCGCCCGGCTCGCCCCGGACAGCCCGGCCATCGGCGCGGGCACCCTGCGGCACCCGCCCGTCACCCACGACATCGACGGCGATCCGCGCGGCCGCACCCGGGACGTCGGCGCGGACCAGTACGCGAAGCGGGCGCCCCGGACCCCGCCGCTCACCCCGGCCGACGTCGGCCCGCTCGCCCGCTGACCCGCGCCGGGCGGGGGCGGCCGGTCCCGACCGCACCGGCCGCCCCTCCCCGGCCCCGCACCACCGGTGCGTCCAGCGCGGGGGCCGCACGCACCGGCCCGCCATGTACTCGTCGCCACACAGGAGGCACCATGCAACGACGCACGTTCCTCAGGGGCACCGCGGTGGCAGCACTCGCCGCCGTGCCCCTCAGCACCTCGATGTCCTTCGTCGCCTCGGCCGCCGACAAGCCGGTCAGCACCCTGGCCGAGCTCCAGAGCGCCATCAACGCCGCCGCCCCCGGAGACCGGATCATCCTGGCCGACGGCACGTACACCGTTCCGGCCGGTGGGGCGATCAACATCTCCGGCAAGAACGGCACCGGCGCCGCACCCATCACCATCGTGTCCAAGAGCCGCGGCGGCGCGGTCCTCAAGGGCGAGCGCAGCTTCGTCCTCGCCAATTCGAGCAACATCACCATCAGCGGCTTCGCCTTCCGGCAGAGCAAGACGCTGGAGATCCCGGTGACCTGCTCCGCGATCCGGCTGACCCGCAACGACTTCCAGCACGCGGACGCGGGCGACCCGTACTGGGTCGTGGTGCGGGCCGACGACACGAAGATCGACCGGAACCACTTCCACAACAAGACGACCACCGGCATCTTCCTGATCGTCGACGGCCCCGGCTCGACCGACATGGCCCAGAAGACCCACATCTTCCGCAACTACTTCTCCGACCACAGTTTCGCCGGGGACAACGGCGGCGAGTGCATCCGCCTCGGCGTCAGCGGACGGGCCCTGTCCGCCGCGAACGCGACCGTGGAGTACAACCTGTTCGAGCGGGCCAACGGCGACCCCGAGGCGATCTCGGTGAAGTCCTCCGGCAACACCATCCGCTACAACACCATCCGCAACAGCCGCGGCGGCATCGTGCTGCGTCACGGCAACGGATCCCGGGTCGAGGGAAACCACCTGATCGGCGGCGAGGAGGGGGTGCGGATCTACGGGAACGACCACCTCGTCGTCAACAACTACCTCGCCGGGCTGACCAAGCGGGCCCTGGTCGTCGGCAGCGGCACCACCCGTGACCACAACTCGGGCGAGACCGAGGACGAGCGGCGCGGCAACGACGCCTGCGACCGCACGGTCATCGTCCACAACACCCTCTACAACAACGCGAGTTCACTCTCCGGTGAGACGCGGACGTACGAGCCCCGGGACGTCGTGATCGCCGACAACCTGCTCGTCGGCGACGCCGGCAGCCTGGTCGCGATGGGGGCGACCACCAACTTCACCTGGCAGACCAACCTGCTGTGGGGCGCGGCCGCCAACGGCAACATCCCGGCCGGCGGCTTCACCCGCGCCGACCCGAAGCTGGCCACCGGCACGGACGGGGTCGCCCGGCTGTCGGCGGGCAGCCCGGCGATCGGCGCGGCCACCCTGACCGGCACGGCCGTGACCGACGACATCGACGGCGACCCGCGCGGCAGCAAGCGCGACATCGGCGCCGACCAGTACTCCACCGCGGCCGCCCTCCGTCACCCCCTCACCACCGCGGACGTGGGGCCGAACGCGACGTGAGCCGGAACCGTCAGAGCGGCCCGCCCTCCCCGGGCGGGCCGCCCGCCCCGCTGATCACCCCGGGCATCTGCTCGGTCACCTTCCGGCGGCTGCCCGCCGCCGAGGTCGCCCGCCTGGCCGCGGACGCCGGGCTGGCCGCGGTCGAGTGGGGCGCGGACGTGCACGCGCCGCCCGGCGACCCGGACGCCGTTCGCACCGCCCGTGAGGCGGCCGAACGGCACGGGCTGCGCTGCTGCTCGTACGGCTCCTACTTCCGGGCCGTGCCGGACGACCCGGACGGTTTCGCCCCGGTCGCCCGCGCCGCGGTGCTGCTCGGGGCTCCCCGGGTACGGGTGTGGGCAGGCACCGAGGGATCGCGGGAGGCCACCGCGGAGCAACGCGCCGCGACCGTCGCCGCGTTGCGGGAGGCGGCCCGGACCGGCGCCGACCACGGACTCGAACTCGGGCTGGAGTTCCACGGCGGCACCCTCACCGACACCGTCGCCTCCACCGTCCGGCTGCTGGAGGAGGTGGGCGCGGACAACCTCCGCAGCTACTGGCAGCCGCCGCAGAACGCCCCCGACGAGGAGGCGCTGGCCGGGCTCGCCGCACTGGCCGACCGGGTCTGCGCGATCCACGTCTTCTCCTGGTGGCCCGGCAACCACCGGCTGCCGCTGGCGGAGCGCGCGGGCCTGTGGGGCGGCGTCTTCGGTCTGCTCCACGAGCGGGGCGCCCCGCTGGAAGCACTCATGGAATTCGTGCCCGGCGACGATCCCGCCGTACTGGCGCGCGAGGCGGATACGCTGCGGCGCGTCGCTGCCCGGCGCTGAGCGGTCGGCACCGGGCCCATCACCACCCCGACACTGGACGGCGAGGACATGCACATCAAGGACACGGACACTCTGCTCTTCATCGGTGACTCCATCACCGACGCCGGCCGCGACCGCACGGACCCGGCCTCGCTCGGCAACGGATACGTCCAACGGATCGCCGGCACCCTCGGCGACCGCGCGGGCGCCGGACAGGGCCCCACCGTCATCAACCGGGGCATCAGCGGCCACCGGGTCTACGATCTCGAACCCCGCTGGACCACCGACGTCATCGAGCACCGGCCCGACGTGGTCACGGTCAAGATCGGCATCAATGACACCTGGCGCCGCTACGACCAGGAACTCCTCAGCCCCGTCGAAGAGTTCGAGGCCTGCCTCGACGGGCTGCTCACCAGGACCGCGCGGGAGACCTCCGCACGGCTGGTCGTCATCACCCCGTTCCTGCTCCCGGTCGCCCCCGGGCAGGAGGAGTGGTTCGAGGACCTGACCCCACGTACCGAAGCGGTGCTGCGGTCGGCGCGCGCCCATGACGCCCTGCTGGTCCGCGCGGACCTGGTGCTGTCCCGCGCCGCCGAGGACAAGGAGGCGACGGAACTCGCCCGGGACGGAGTCCACCCGACCCCGCTCGGCCACCGGCTGATCGCCGACGCCTGGTTCACCGAGGTCGCCCCGGCCTCCTGACCGGCTGCCCGGTCACCCGTCACCCGGTGCCGGGGCGCCCGTATCGAGGGGGAGTCCACGGCCGGACCCCGTTGCGGCGATCGTGTCCGGCGGGCCGGCCCGGTGCAAGGCCGCTGCCTCCCCCGGCCGGTCGGGGGGAGGGCCGGACTGTCCCGGACATGACGGACCGGCGCCGGAGGGACTGCCCAGTGGTCCTCCGGCGCCGGCCTCCGGCGCGTGGTCAGCGCCAGGTCTGGTTGCGGTTGTAGGTGCAGGCCAGCATGCGCAGGCCGTACTGGCTGTCGTCGAGACAGAGGCCGGTGGCCTGGTTCTCGAAGCTCACCTGGTCACCCCGCTTGTACACCCACCAGCTCTGCTGCTGGGACGAGTCGCAGGACTGGGTGGACGGATGGGACCCGGCGCCGACACCGCCGTACATGCAGCGGCCGGTGAAGACGTTCCGGAACTGACGGGTCCCGTCCTCCTGCCAGACCCGAATGCTCCAGTTCTGGTAGTCGCTGTTGTTGCACTGGAAGCCGCGGAAACCGGCCGCGCTGTCATCGAGGCAGCCGCCGGTCGCCATGTTGCCGTAGTGCTCGACCGCCGCCGGCGAAACGGGACTGGCCGGGGCGGCCCGGTTCCCGGCCGGCGACGGGGCGCCGGCACTGGCGACACCGGTCACGGCCGAGCTCAGACAGACGGCGGAGGCGAGGACGACGACCGCCCGGCGCAGCCGCCGTCCGGACGTCAGGCCCTGCACGTTCATGATGTTCCCTCTCCTGCGGTGCGGTCGTCGGTCCGTACCCCGTGGACTACGGGTACTCGCAGTACACGGGGCTGGTGTCGGTCTCGATCCGCGGGCCGGGTACCGGGCCGTCGTTGGAGCCGCCGCTGACGTACACGGCGCTCACCCAGCCCAGCCAGTGCTGCGGTGTGATGATCTCGACCCAGTAGTGGTTGTAGTAGGAGCCGTCGGTGACCCGTTCGCCCCACCGCTGGCAGAACGCCTGAACGGTGACGTTGGTGAGCAGCTCCTGCGAGGCCAGGCCGCAGCTGGTGCTCGGGCACTCACGCACCCGTACCTGGCTGGCCCAGATGTGGACGGAGGACGTCGAGACGGCGGCCTGTGCCGGAGCGGACATCAGGCCCAGCACGGCGGTCAGGCCGAGCAGGGTGGCGCACAGAGCCCGCAGGGAGAACCGGCGGGTCATGGACTTCGAGGACACAGCGGGTGCCCCTCTCGGTGTCGGTGGACGGATGGTGACGCGTCGTCCGGAAGACGGTGCCCGCGAACCTCCCGTATGAGCGTCCGCGCCGCCGTCCTTCGGGGTCAGTGGCAGTCGGAATCGGTGGGCAGGCCGGGCACCGGCTGGTCGTTGTCGCCGCCGCGCACGTACACCGCGCTGATCCAGCCGATCGGGCCGCCCGCGTTCACCTGCACCCACCAGTTGTTGCGGTAGGGGCCGTCGACCACCTCGCTGCTCCGGCGCTGACAGAAGGCCGTCACCCACCGCTTGCCGATCTGCGCGTACTTGATCGGCGGGCAGGCCGCGGAGACCCCCGCGCATTCCCGTACGTTCACACCGGTCGCCCACACGTACAGCTGGGCGTCCGTCGTGGCGGCCCCGGCCGCCGTGGGGAGCAGCAGGGGCAGTGCGGCGGCCGTCGCGACCGCCGCGGCCGGGACCGCGCGCCGCGGTGAACGCATCGCCGCGCGCCGGGTGTTCGTCATCGTCGCCTCCTCGTCCGGTGATTTCTCGTCGCAGGGCTGACGGAGCTCGCGCCGGTCCCGTATGAGCGGTACTCGCGCGCGGTCGTCGCAGGGCGGGGCGTCCGGCGCGCCTTCCCGGATGCCCGCGACCGGGCCGGGGGACCCCACCGGAACCGGCCAATACTCGCTCGCGCCGGGAGGCGGCGGGAGCGCTCCTGCCACCTGCCTCGGCCAAGGGCCGACGCGACCGGACCACTCGAAACCGGACAGTTGACTGCAATCCATGACACTCGCACCCGGTCCGCGGATATCGTTGTCAGGCCTTGTGCGCGGATCGATGTTTGCCGGGGGACGATGATCGAAGTGCGCCTGCTGGGGCCGGTCGAGGTATGGGACGACGGGGCCCGAGATCTGCCCCTGGGCGGATCGAGACCCGTGGCGCTGCTGGCCGCGCTCGTCGTGCACCTGGGTGAAGTCCTGTCCACCGCACGGCTGGTGGACCTCGTCTGGGAGGAAAGCGCCCCCGCGACCGCGAGCGCACTGGTCGCCTCGCACGTCGCCGCCGCCCGCCGCGCCCTGGCACCGGCCGGCGCCGCCTCCGCGATCCGGACCAGGGCCCCCGGCTACCTCGCCGACCTCACCCCCGACCAGGTTGACGCCCGCCGGTTCGAACGGCTGCTGTCGGCCGGACGGCGCGCCGCGGACGCGGGACGCGAGACCGAGGCGCTCGACCTGCTCACCGAGGCCCTCGCCCTGTGGCGCGGGCAGGACGCCCTGGACGGCGTGACCCAGTCCTTCGCCCGGATCGAGGCGGCCCGGCTGAAGGAGCTGCGGCTCGTCGCGCAGGAACACCTCTACGCATTGCGGCTGAGGACGGGGCACGACGCCGAGGTCGTCGCACCGCTGTTCGCGCACGTCGCCGCCCATCCGCTGCGCGAACGGCCGCGCGCCCAGCTGATGACCGCTCTGTTCCGGATCGGCCGGGCGCCCGACGCGCTGCGGGTCTTCCAGGAGGGCCGTGACATACTCCGCGCCGACCTCGGCCTCGACCCCGGGCCCGAACTGCGAGCGCTCCACCTCGCCATGCTGCGCAACGACACCGCGCTCGCGGCCGGCCGTCCCGGGGCGGCCCGAGCCTCCGTGGCCGACGCGTCCGGCCGCGCGCGAGTCGGCCCGGGAACCCGGCCGCCGGCGGACCCGGACGGCCCAGGCGTGTCCGCGACCGGTGGCCGGACGGCTCGTCCGCCCTCCCACCTCCCGCCGGACGTGGCCGACTTCGTCGGCCGGACCCGGCAGGTCGCCTGGGCCACCGCGGTCCTCGACCGGGCCCGGCACCCCGGCCGGACCGCCCCGCCCATCGCGGTCATCTCCGGCCGTCCCGGCATGGGCAAGACCGCGCTCGCCGTCCATGCCGCCCACCGGGCGGCACACCTCTTCCCCGACGGCCGCCTCTTCCTCGACCTGCGCGCCTCCGGCACCACCCCACTGACCACCGCCGATGCCCTCGCCAGGCTGTTACGGGCGCTCGGCGTCGACCCCGAGCCGGTCTCCGGAACCGACGACCTGATCGGCCTCTACCGGACCCAGCTCGCGGGCCGCCGCATCCTGCTGATCCTGGACAACGCCCGTGACGAGGCCGGGCTGCGGCCCCTGGTGCCGCCCGGACCCGGCTCGGCCGTGCTGATCACCAGCCGGCGGCGGCTGACCGCGCTTGAGGGCGCGGTCCGCCTCGACCTGGCGGTGCCCGACCCGGGCGAGGCGCTGCATCTGCTGACCACGGTCGCGGGCCGCACCGGCGCGCCCACCGGGCCGGGCGGCCTCGCCGAGATCGTCGCCCTGTGCGGCCAGCTCCCGCTCGCCCTGCGGATCGCGGGCGCCCGGCTCGCCGCGCGACCGCACTGGAGCCCCGGGCAGCTCGCCGGACGGCTCCTCGACGAACGCCGTCGCCTCAACGAACTCCGGGCCGGCGACCTGGAGGTGCGTACCAGCCTCGAACTGGGTTACGCGGAACTCGAACCGTCCGAACGCCGGGCGTTGCGGCGCCTCGCGCTGATGGACCTGCCCGACTTCGCCTCCTGGATCGCCGCGCCGCTCCTCGACATCGGCACCGAGGAGGCGGAGGAGGCCGTCGAACGGCTCGTCGACTGCCATCTGATCGAGGTGCTCGGCACCGACGGCACCGGCGAGAACCGGTACCGGATCCACGACCTCGTCAGGGAGCACGCCCGCGAGCGCTGCCTGGCCGAGGAGAGCTCCGCCGAACGCGAGGGCGCCGTGCGAAGGCTGGTCGCCTGCTGGCTCACGCTCTCCGACCGTGCGGCCGTGCAGGGGCCCGGCGGGGCCTCCTGGCTGCTGCCGCAGCCCGATCCGGAGTGCCGCCTGGCCCCGGAGGCGCAGGACCGGCTGCTGGCCCGGCCCGCCGCCTGGTTCGCCGCCGAACAGAACTGCCTGGTCTCGGCGGTCCACCACTGCGCCGCCCAGGGCATGACCCACGCCGCGCGCGCACTGGCGGGCGCCCTGATAGCCAGTTCCGCCGCCCTGTACAACCAGTTCGACGTCTGGGCGCAGACCCACACCGTTGCGCTGGACGCGGTGCGCCGCGAAGGAGACGGCGAGGGCGAGGCGTGGCTCCTCGTCGGCCTCGGCCAACTCCGCTACGAGCAGGACAGGTTCGAGGAGGCGTACAGCTGCCTGGAGCGTGCGCGGCGACTGTTCGACGAGCGGGCGCCGGCCACGGGCGACGCCGTGCGGCCGACGGGCGACGCCGCCCTCGACGCGCTGCGCGGCAGCGCCACCGCCCTGGTCGGCATCGGCGCCATCCGCCGCGAACAGGCCAGGTTCGGCGAGGCGTCCGAGGCCCTCACCGCAGCCCTGGAACGGTTCGGCGCGCTCGGCGACGACGCGGGCCTGGCCCGCACCCTGTACGGACTGGGCTACGTCCACCGCGAGCAGGGGCGCGACGGCCGGGCCCGGGAGGCGCTGGCCAGGTCCATGGAGCTGTTCCGCCGGGTCGGCGACCGTCAGGGCGAGGCCCTCACCCTGCGCTCGGTCGCCCTGTGCGACCGGGCGCGCGGTGCTCTGTCCGATGCCGCCGGCCGTCTCGTCGAGGCGCTGCGCATCTTCACCTCGCTCGGTGACTCCCTGGGCGTCGTGTACACCGAACAGGCCTTGGCCAAAGTCGAGTTGAGGGACGGCCTGCTGGACCGGGCGGACGAGCGGCTCGTCCGCTGCCTGCAGGTGTCCCGGGAGCGGCAGGACCGCTTCGGCGAGGCGCTGGTGCTGCGCACCCGGGGCGAGTGGCATCTCGCGGGGGGAGACCCGGACAGCGCGGAGGGCCCGCTGCGGGAAGCGCTCGCCCTCTGGGAACAGCTCGCCCTGCCGCTCTGGCGCGCCCGTACCCTGCGCGACCTGGCCGAGGTGCACGCCGCGCACGGCGACCACCCGGCCGCCGAGCGGAGCCGCCGCCAGGCGCACGCGGCCTTCCGGGCCCTCGGCAGCCGGGAGGCGTGGGAGGAACGCGGCTGAACGGCGGACCCGGCGGGGACGGGGTACGTCGCGCGGAACTCCGTCCGGCCGCACCGGGCACGGTCCCGCTCACCGGTTCCGAAGCGCCTCCGGGAGCCGTCAGGGGCTTGCAGAGCATCTGCAGAGCTTTTGCAGATGTGCCCGGGACCATCGGTACGTGACCGACATCATCGTTCTTTCCGACCCGCGCGTGGCGGCCGTTCCGCTGGACGACTGCGCCGAGCCACTCGTAGACATCCGGGACACACCGGAGCTGCTGCTCGACGGCCGTCTGGCCGACGGCCCCGGCGCCTACGCCCTGACCCGGTCCGGTGTCCTGGACAGGCTTCTCCGCGCGCAGCGAAGGCTCCCCGCGGGGACGCGGTTCCTGGTGGTCGAGGGGTACCGGCCGCCGGGTCTCCAGCGCGTCTACTTCGAGGAGTACTCGGCGACCCTGCGAGCCGCGCACCCCGAGGCGTCCCCGGCCCGGATCCAGGAACTGGCCAGTGCCTACGTCTCGCCGCCCGAGGTCGCCCCGCACGTCAGCGGCGGTGCGATCGACCTGACCCTGTGCACCGCGGACGGCACCGAACTGCCCCTGGGCACCGAGGTCAACGCGACGCCGCAGGAGAGCGCCAACGCGTGCCGCACGGCCGCGCCGAACATCGACGCCACCGCCCGCGCCCACCGTGAGGTCATGTGGCGGGCGCTGACCTCCGCCGGATTCGTCAACTACCCCACGGAGTGGTGGCACTGGTCCTACGGGGACCGGTACTGGGCACTGCTGTCCGGGCAGCGGGCCGCCCGCTACGGCCCCGTGGAACTGCCGGACGGGACGGGGGCCTCCGCCGAACCGGCCTGAACCGGCCTGAACCGGCCCGTCCGTTCCGGCCCGAGCCGGCCCGTACCGAGTTCGTCCGTACCGAGTCCGTCCGCACGACCGGCCGACGCATCAGACCCCGGCCGGACACGGCAACAGCCCGCGTCCACCTGACCAGTGGAGCCGCGGAAACATGGGGGAAACGTCCGATGAGCACCACCGAGCCCTGCGATACCGTCATCGACCGCCCACTGAGCGGCATGAACTCGGCCGAGTTCGACGCCGCCTTCACCGAGGTCATGCCCCGGCTGCGCCGACGGCTGCTGACCCTGACCGGGAATCCGCACGACGCGGACGACCTGCTCCAGGACACCTACATGCGGCTCTCCCGCCGGGCCAGGGGGCGCACCCTGGCGCCGCAGCGCCATCCGTACGCCTATGCCTCGGCGACCGCGCTCAACCTCCTGCGGGACTCCTGGCAGCGGCCGTCCCGCCGGGAGACGGTCACCGACCGGCTGCCCGAACCCGGCTGGGACGGCGGATTTGAGTGCTGCGAGGCCCGGTGCGCGGCACTGGCGCTGCTCGCCCTGCTGTCGCCGAAGGAGGCCGCCGCGGTGATCCTGGTCGACCTGGAGGGCCTCAGCCACGACGCGGCGGGGGAGCGACTGGGGGCGCACCGGGGGACCGTGCAGCGCAATCGGATGCGCGGCCTCGCCAAGATGCGGGCCGCGCTGGCCGACACCCGGGCGGCCGGCGGGACGTGACAGGGGCAGGGGCGGGGCACTCGGTCCCGCCCCTGCCCGTACGCCGTCTCAGCACGTGGCGTCGGCCGGCAGCCCCGCGTATTCGTTTCCCTTCAGATAGACCGCGCTGGCCCATCCCTCGGTGAATCCGATCCACACGTCGTTGGTGTAGCCGTGGTCCCGGACGGTCTCGCCGTGTGCCCAGCAGAGAGCGTCCGAACGGGTTTCCCCGGCCCGGATCTTGTCGAAGGCCCGGGACGAGGTGTTGGGCTCGCTGCGGATGTTGACGGTCTCGTACGCCGTGACGCTGTACGGACCGAACGTGTGCCCGCTCCTCGCGGCGACCGGTGTGCCGGTCCCGATCGCGCCGGACCCGGTCGCGCCGGTCATGCCGGGGCAGTCCGGGACGCCGGGCAGCCGGACGGACGGGTGGCGTCGGCAGGTGTTCGGATCGGTCTCGTCGACCCGGAGGTTCACATCGGTGGCCCAGGTGTGGAAGTAACGGTCGGCCTGCGCGGCCGGGGGCGACAGGGCTCCGGCCGTCGGGGCGGTGCACAGCGCAACGGCCACTGCCGCGACGACCACGGCGGCGGATCGATGGAGGGACGGACAGCGGGGCATGGCGGTCTCCTGACGTGGAGGGCGGTGTACGGACGGGTCGGGCACGGCTGACGGGCCCCGGGATGCCGGGTCGGGGCGGCCGTCGGCGGTCCGGAAGAAGCCATGTCGTGCCCCGAGGTCGGCGGGTGAGGAGCCGCCCGCCGAAGGGGCGCGAGCGGTCGGCCCCGCGTGCGGCGGAGCCATCGGGGGGACGGGGGAACGGCGGAACGGGTATGAGCGCACCCCCCCGCCGGGTGGTGTGACGCAGGTCACTTTCGGCGGGGCATATCGCCGCATGCCCGGCGCGGTCCCCGGGGTGACACACCGTCAACGGAGGAAGTGCACCGTGAACACCACCATCAGTACGCGCCATGTCGTCGGCCGCTCGCTGGCCGCCGTCGCCGCCCTCGCCCTCTCCGCCGCCCTGCCCGCGACGGCGCACGCCGCGCCGGCCGCCACCGCGTCCCCGAAGGCCGCCTGCGACGTCCTCGCCCCGGGTGCGTCGGCCACCGCCGAGGCCGCCGTCCGCGCCGCGTGCGGCCAGATCGGCGTCTGGTACAGCTGGGGTGGCGGCCACGGTGCCACCCCGGGCCCGACCTACGGCTACTACGACGGCTCCGACCCCGACAGCATGCACGACAACGAACGCAAGGGTTTCGACTGTTCCGGCCTGAGCCGCTACGCCTACGCCCAGGCGACCGGCCGTGATCTGCTGAACGGCACGGCCGACGACCAGTTCCGCACCTCGCACGCGGAGCAGAGGTTCTCCGCGGCGCAGGGCTCGGCACCCCTTCTCCCGGGCGACCTGATGTTCTGGGGCAGCGGTTACATCCACCATGTCGCCGTCTACATCGGCGCCGGGCAGATGGTGGAGGCCTATGAGTCGGGCACCCACATCCGGGTGGCGCCGGTGCGCACCGGCGGTGACTACGCGGGCGCCGTCCGCATCGACGGCTCCGGCACGGTGCCGCCCCCGCCGGCCAACGGCGGCACCACCTTCGGGACCTGGGGCACCCAGGTGCGCACCCATTCCTCGCCCAGTGTCAAAGCGTCCGTCGTGGACACCTTCCCCGGCCCCACCCAGGTGTCGGTGGTGTGCCAGATGCACGCCGAGACCGTCACCGCCGAGGGCTACACCAATGACATCTGGTCCCGGCTGTCCGACGGTTCCTGGCTGACGAACATCTACATCAAGGGCCCGGCGTCGCTGCCCGGCATTCCGGACTGCGGCGGCACCTCCACCCCGCCGCCGGGTGGCGGCAGCAAGGCCTTCCAGACCTGGGGCACCGAGGTCCGCACCCACTCCGAGGCCAACGTGAACGCCGGCGTCGTGGACTACTTCCCGCAGCCCACCACCGTCAACGTGGTCTGCCAGGCGCATGCCCAGGAGGTGACGGCCGAGGGTTACACCAACGACGCCTGGTCCCGGCTCACCGACGGCTCGTGGATGACCAACATCTACATCGTGGGCCCGGAGTGGCTGCCCGGGGTGCCCACCTGCTGAGTCCGGCCCACCGCGAGGAGCGGTGGATCCCGCCGGCCGATCCCGGCCGACGGTATCCACCGCCTCGGGGTGCTCCCGTGACCGGCTCAGGGGGCCGCCGGGGCGTGCCCGTCACGCCCCCGTTCCCGTACCCCGCCGCCCGGAGCCGGGTCCGCCGTCTGCCGGCGGTCCCGGCCGGGCGCCGTCGTCGACTCCGTCCGGCCGGGCCGCTGCGTACCACCGCCGACGACCCCCGCGACCCCCGAGGGCGGCGATGCCGTCCTCCGGGGAGGGCGTCCGGTCGGTCAGGTCCGGGGCTCGTCGTCCTCCGTGCCGCGCTCGCCCTCGGCCTGGGACGGCTGGGTGCGCATGGTGGCGGGGTGGCGCTCCTCGGCCGGATCGCGGTCCTCGTCCAGCCGCTCGCCCTCGGCCTGGGACGGGGTCGAGTACTCGATGTTCTTCCACATGGCCGCCTCCGTGATCGGACTGCGTGCCTACAGGTCGAGCGTAGCGCGGGCGGCCCCGCACTTGCCTATTGGTTATGTGATCAATAGCATCGGGTCATGTCGCGCCCGGGGGCGGCGACCGCGCACCCGGGACTCCGCTCGGTCACTATGTGCCGGAGCGGACGAGCGGGTGACGGACGTGTCCGGCGCCCTCCGCGCCGCGCACCGACCCGCCAGCCCCAAGGAGCCCGCACGTGCACCCCGGCCTCGTCCTGCTCAACGCCCGTCTCCTGGATGTCGTCACCGGCGAGCTGCTCCCGCAGACCGCCCTGGCCGCGACCGGCGGACGGATCTCCGCACTCGGCGACGACCGCGGCGTCCGCGCCCTCGCGGGCCCGGCGACCACGGTGATCGACCTCCGGGGCGCCGTGGTGACGCCCGGACTGGTCGACGGGCACCTCCACCCCGTCATGGGCGCCGAACTCGCCCAGGGCCTGGACCTCTCCGGCTGCACCACCCTCGACCAGGTGCGCGACGCCCTGGCGAGAGGGGTCCGGTCACTGGCGCCCGGGGCATGGCTGCGCGCCCACGGCCTGGACCCGAACGTCTTCGGGGACCTGCCGATGGCGTCCGCCTCCCTGGGACCGGTCCTGGACGGCATCCCGGCCCTCGTGATGCTCTTCGACGCCCACTCCATGCTGGCCAGCCCCCGCGCGCTGGAGCTGGCCGGGATCGACGGCCCCCGCCGCTTCGAACAGTCCGCCGAGATCGTCTGCGACGAGGCGGGCCGCCCCACCGGCCTGCTGCTGGAGGACGCCGCCTTCGAAGCGGTCGAACGGGCCGCGCCGCAGCTCTCCCCGGCCGAGCAGCGGACCCGTCTCGCCGCGGCTCTGCGCGAGGTGGCCTCCTCCGGACTCACCGGCGGCCACGCCATGGACGCCAACGGCGAGAGCCTGTCGCTGTACGCCGCGCTCGACGACGCCGGAGAGCTGCCGCTGCGCCTCAGGGTCGCTCCCTGGTGTCAGCCCGGAGCCGACCGCGAGGCGGTGGCCGCTCTCGTCGATCAGCAGGGCACCGGAGGGCGGCTGTGGCGCGTGGCGGGCGTCAAGCTCTTCATGGACGGCACCATCGACAACGGCACCGCCTGGCTGGAACGGCCCGACTGCCACGGCGAGTCCACCCACGCCTTCTGGCCCGACCCGGAAGCCTTCACCGCGGTCATCGGCGAACTCCACCGGGCCGGTGTGCCCACCGCCACCCACGCCATCGGCGACGCGGCCGTACGCCATGTCCTCGACGCGGTACGGGACGCGGCCCGCACGGAGCCCCGGGCGGTCCGGCACCGGATCGAGCACATCGAGACGGTCCCCGACGACACCGTGCGCCGCTTCGCCGAACTCGGCGTCATCGCGTCCATGCAGCCCACCCACTGCTGCGACTTCACCCGCGCCGACCACACCGACAACTGGTCCAGGCGGCTCGGCGAGGAGCGCGCCTCGCGCGCCTGGCGCTGCCGCGACCTGTGGGACTCGGGCGCCACCGTCGTCCTCGGTTCCGACTGGCCCGTCGCGCCCTACCCGCCGCTCACCGTGATGGCCGGAGCCCGCCACCGCCGCCCCGGCCGCGACCTCACCCGGCCCCCGCACGGACCGGACCAGGCCCTCACCGCCCTCCAGGCGCTCCAGGGCATGACACTCAACCCGGCCCGCGCCGCGGGCGAGGAGCACGAGGCGGGACGCCTTGCCCCCGGCCACCGCGCCGACCTCACCGTCTTCGCCGAGAACCCCCTGGTCACCCCCGCCACGGAGCTGGCCGGGCTGCCGGTCCTGCTCACCGTGGTCGACGGCCGCACCACCCACCGCGACACCCGCCTCTGACATGTCCACCGCGTCCGGAGGCGGTGGGCGCGGTGATCGGTACGCTGTGCTGCCCCCGCCACGGGGCGGGGGCGGAACAGGGGTGGGACATGCACAGACGAATCGCCGTGCTCGCCGCGGTGGGGGCGGTCGGCGTCACCGTCGCGGTGGCACCGGCCGCACACGCGGAAGGGCGCGGTGACATCCGGATCACCAGGACCGTCGTGAACAACGGCGACAGCGTGATCGTCGGGATCAAGGACGTCAAGAAGTTCCCGATCACCATGACGATCAAGGACAACTCGGGGGTGAAGAAAGTCGGTCACGTGTCCGCGTTCAACGCGTCCACCGCCTACGGGCCGGTGACCTACCTCGGGACGACCTGCAAGAAGACCGGTTCGACGACCTCCGTGTGCACGGCGACGATGGAGATCGACCCGTCCTGGATCGACTTCTACGGCAGCGGCAACAAGGGCTGGAACGCCAACGATGTCGCGGGGCAGTGGCAGGCCAACGCCACGGTCAACGCCAACGACGGGGACTACTGGATCTCGGACCGCATCGCCCTGTTCAACGTGAAGCGCGCCGCGACCCTGACCACCGACGCCACACCCGAGCCGGTGCGCAGGGGCGGCACGCTCACCGTCACGGGCAAACTGTCGCGCGCCAACTGGACGGACCTGAAGTACCACGCGTTCACCAAGCAGGTGGTCAAGCTCCAGTACAAGAAGCCGGGCGGCAGGTACAGCACGGTGAAGACCGCGACCACCGACAGCAGGGGCCACCTCCGTACGACGGTGAAGGCCACGGCCCCGGGCAGCTGGCGCTGGGCGTTCCCCGGCACCACCACGACCATGAAGGTCGTCTCCAAGGGGGACGCCGTCACACTGAGGTGACCGGGCGGCGGGCCGGGCGACCGGCCCGCCGTCAGGGCTCGATCGTCAGCACCTCGTCCACCCGGCGGCGCGGCGTGGGCGGGCCCGCGGGACCGTAGCCGAGGCGCAGGATCATCTGCGGATGCCCCGTCCCCAGGGCCGGGTCGCGCAGCAGACGGCGCAGCTCCGGCCATTCGAGGGGCTGGGTCGCGAACGCGGCGACGAGCCCGTGCGCCACCGCGGTCAGCAGTACGCGCTCCAGCGCCTGCCCCGCCCGCATCCAGTCCGCCGGCCGGTCGCGCCCGGTACGGAGCAGGGCGAGCTGCGGCCGGGCCTCGAACAGGGCGTGGTCCCGCCCCGGAACCGCCTCCGTGCCGGCGAAATCCCGGTTCAGCGCGCGGCCCGAGGCGTCGGTGGGGCCGAAGGCGTAGTCGGGGACGCCGTCCACCGGGATCCGGGCCTCGGTGTTCCGGGTCCAGTAACGCTGCTCCGCCTCCCGCGCCGGGTCCGTCAGATCGAGCACCTCGGCGTCCCGGATCAGCACGAGCACCCCGTCCAGGTCGTCCGGTGCCAGGAACGCGAACGCGGCCTCCTCGCGGCGGGCCGCCTCGGCCAGGAGCGCGCGTACGCCCCCGGGGATCACCCGGCCGTCGAACGGGTACCTGCTGGTGCGGCGGAGCCGGATCGCGGGGTGCAGCGCGGCGAGCTCGGCGTCCCGGGGGACCCCCGGCCCGCCGGAGCCCGGGTCCAGGCGGACCGTCGCCACCAGATCGGGCTCGGCGGGGCGCGGGAACAGCGTGGTCACCGGGGAGAACCCCCGATGGCACGCCGACACCCGCAGATTCAGCAGCGCCGCCCCGCACCCCACGTGCAGACCACGGGTGGACGGGTCGGCCTCCGGCATCTCGCGGCCGAACTCCGCCCGCAGCGCGAATGTCCGGCTGGAGCGCCGGAACAGGAACCGCCAGGGCTGGGCGTTGTGCATCGACGGGGCGGTGACGGCGTCACCGACCAGTTCCCGCAGCGTGGTGTCGTCGAGCGGTTGCACCGGCATCCGGCACCTCCCCGGGACGAAGCGCACGGTGGTCCTTCCACCCTCCCACGTCCGACCGGCCCCGGGGCCGTACGTCCCCTACTCCGTACGCTCGATGAGGTACGGGAGCAGCGCCAGGATCTCGCCGAGCGCGGCCGGGGCGAGCGGAACGCTCTCCAGGCTGCCACGCGCGCTGTCGAGCTGCCGGTGCGCCTCGGCCAGGGCGGCGGTGCGTCCCCCCGCCTCCTCGACGAGTCCGGCCGCCCGCCGGGCGTCGGCGTCGCCCAGCGGTTCCCCGGCATCGAGCAGCGCGGCCAGCCGCCGGGCTGTGGGATGGTCCGCGGCCAGCGCGGAGAGGACCGGGTACGTCTTCTTCAGCCGGCGCAGGTCGCTGTGCACGGGCTTGCCCGTGACCTCGGGATCGCCCCAGACACCGAGCAGGTCGTCCACCACCTGGAACGCCACCCCGAGGTGCCGGCCCGCCCGGCCCAGTGCCTCGGCCGTGTCTTCCGGCGCCCCGGCGAGCACCGCGCCCAGCCCCGCCGCGCAGCCGAGCAGCGCCCCGGTCTTGTGCTCGGCCATCCACCGGTACTCGTGCGGCCGGACCGCCTTTGGACCGGTCCACGGCCGGGACTCGAAGAGCAGGTCGTCGGCCTGGCCGTGGACCAGGTCGGCCAGCGTCGCGGCGAGCAGCCGGACCGCGGGCACGCTCCGGCCCCCGGGAGCCTCGGCGAGGGTCTGCACGGCCAGCGCGAAGAGCGCGTCGCCCGCGAGGATCGCCGGGCCGGTGCCGTACTCCTTCCACGTGGTGGGGCGCTGCCTGCGGGTCTCGTCGCCGTCCATGATGTCGTCGTGCAGGAGCGAGAACACATGGACCAGCTCCACCGCGACCGCGCCGGCCACCGCGTCCCGCGCCGGTGCACCGGCTGCCTCGGCGCCGAGCAGGGTGAGGGCCTGGCGTATGCCCTTGCCCTGCGAGCCCGGGGCGGGCGTGCCGTCCACCCGCTCCCAGCCGAGCGAGAAAGCGGCCATCTCGGCGTGCCACGGATGCAGCCGGTTCACCGCCCGCACCAGCGCCGGGCGGACGAGCTCACGGCAGCGGGAGAGGACCTCCACCACGGCGATCTGCTGGGTCGTGGGTGATGCGGTCATCGTCGTCCGTCCTCCTCGGAGGCGGTGGCGCCGACCGGCGCCACACCGAGTTCGGCGTACGCCTTGTCGACCATTTCGCGGGCGTTGAGCAGCCCGATCCGGCCGAGAGTGCGGCGCAGCTCGTCCAGGTCCGCCGCGGTCTCCTCCCGGTCACGGCCGAGCCGGGCGAGCGACTTGACCAGGCCGAGCCGGGACAGCGCCTCGCCCCGGGGCTCGGTCATGGCGCGGAACTCCGTGAGCGCCCCCGCGTAGCCCTCCCGCGCCTCCTCGTAACGCCCGGCCCGGAACAGGACGTTGGCGCGCATCTTGTGGTTGTAGGCGAGCGCGCTGGACAGGTTCATCTCCCGGCAGGTCGCCTCCGCCTCGGCGAGCAGGGCCAGGGCGCGCTCCGGATCGTCCCGCAGCGAGATGATGTCGGCCATGCCGCGCAGCGCCCAGGCCCGGCCCCGTTGGTCGTCCGCGTTCCCGGCGAGTTCGGCCGCCTCCTCGAACATGGCCAGGGCCGTGTCGAGCGAGCCCGTGTTGCGGTGGATCTGCGCGATGCCCTCCAGCGCCCACACCGTGTGCCGCGCCTCGCCGCGCGCCCGCGCCTCGGCCAGCAGCTGTTCGTGCAGCTCCGCGACCGTGCGGTAGTCGCCCTGGATACGGCCGGTCTCCGCGAGGCCCGCGAGGGAGTAGCCGCGGGCGACGATGTCACCGCCGCGCTTGCCCATGTCGGCGGCGAGCCCCAACAGCCGGAAGGCCAGCCTGAGTTCACCGCGCTGCCGGGCCAGGGTGCCGCCGCTCCACAACGCCCAGGCCATCGCCCCGAGGTCCTCGGCCGAGCGGGCGGACCGGTAACTGGCCTTCCACGCCCGGTCGGCCTCCGCCACGTTGCCGAGCCGGCGGTGCGCCTCGGCGACCGCGAGCCCGCACCGGGCCACCTCCTGCTGCGAGCCGGAGCGCTCGGCCTCCTTCAAGTGGCGTACACCTTCGGCCAGTACGTCGGTGAGGGACGAGTTCACGGACATCTTGGTGAGGGCGCCCTGGTATTCGGGCGCCAGTGCCTTGCTCTGCATGGGGGCCTTCCTGCGCGGCCGGATCGTGACAGAAGGCAACTATGCACTGCATGTATACACGGAGTGCATAGCTGTCCGGTGGTCTGACCCGGGTGACTCGTGGGGATCGGACGCACCATGCCGCCCAAGGTGCTGATGGCGCTCATGATGCTGGCGATGCGGATGGCGCTGGTGGTGCACCGCCTTGTTGGTGATCAAGACGTCAGCCGCGCCCCGGAGGTTGCTCCGCGTTCAACAGAAGTCGACTTCTGTGCGCCGCCGGGGCCGCGGGCCGTCAGGTGGGGCGCCGTCGGCACCTTCTGGCTAAGCTCGACGGGGGGCCCGGAACTGGACGGAGGGTCCGATGAGGACGTTCTACGAACCGCGTGACGCACCCCCTCGCCTCGCCACCGGCGCGTTCATCCTGAACTCGGGCCTCGGCAAGCTGAAGGCCGACGCCGAGACGGCCCAGGGGCTGCACGGGATGGCCTGCGTCGCCTACCCGTTCCTGAAGAAGATCGAGCCCGAGCGGTTCACCCGACTGCTCGCCTGGTCGGAGATCGCGGTCGGCACCACCCTGCTCGCCCCGTGCGTGCCCACCCGACTGGCCGGGCTGGCACTGACCGGTTTCTCCAGCGGCCTGGTCGGGCTGTACCTGCGGGTTCCCGGCATGCGGGAGCCCGGAAGCCTCCGGCCCACCCAGAACGGCATTCCGCTGGCCAAGGACTTCTGGATGCTCGGCATCGGCCTCGGCTTCCTGGGCGCCGGGTCATGCTGCCGACGGGGGGTTCGCACACCCAAGGAGCGATCATGAACGAGTCCGACGAACTCCGCAGCCGTGTTCAGCAGTTGCGGGCCAAGGCAAAGGATCTGAACGCCGAGGCCGAACGCGCCACCGACCCCGAGGAGCGCCGCCGGCTGAAGGAGAAGGCGAACCGCATCGCCTCGGAGAGCGAGCAGGTCAGCGGCATGGCGAGCGGCGACATCTACCCCATGAAGTAGAACGCCCGCCGCGATCCCCGGCCGCGATCCCCGCCCTTTTCGCCCCGGCGCCCGTACGGCGCGTCGAGCACCCCCTGCGGGCGCCGGGGCACGGGCGGGGAATGCCGGAGTGCCCCGGACGTTGCACAAGGGTGTGAGCTCCCTGATCGCATCCACCCGGTTCTCCGTGCTCGACCGCTCCCGCGTCCGCGAGGGCCATGACGCCTCGGAGGCGTTGCGTGACTCGGTGCGCCTGGCCCAGGAGGCCGAGGCGCTGGGCTACCACCGCTTCTGGGTGTCCGAGCACCACGGTGTGCCGGGTGTGGCCGGGTCGGCGCCGACCGTGCTCGCCGCGGCGGTGGCGGCCGCCACCACCGCCATCCGGGTCGGGACCGGCGGCGTGATGCTGCCCAACCACCGGCCGCTGGTGGTGGCCGAGCAGTTCGGCGTACTGGAGTCGCTGTTCCCCGGCCGGATCGATCTGGGCGTCGGCCGGTCGCTGGGCTTCACCGACGGCATCCGCCGGGCGCTCGGCAGCGACAGACCGGCCGCCGACGACTTCGCCGGACAGCTCGGCGAACTCCTCGGCTGGCTGGACGGCACCCAGCAGGCTCACCCCGGGGTGCACGCCCTGCCCGCCGAGGGACTGCGCGTCCCCCCGTTCGTGCTCGCCACCGGAGAGGGCGCGGGCATCGCGGCCGCGGCGGGCCTGCCCCTGGTGGTCGGCGACCTCCGGGGCCGGGAGAAGCTGGCCGGCGCCGTCGAACGCTACCGCCGCGAGTTCCGACCCTCCGCCCGGTCGGCGGAGCCCTATGTGATCGTGGCGGGCACCGTGGCGCTCGCCGCGACCACCGCGCAGGCCCGGCGCATCCTGGTCCCGGAGGCATGGTCCCTGGCGTACTCCCGGACCCATGGGGTCTTCCCGCCGCTGGCCCCCGCCGAGCGGGTCGAGGCGCTGGCCATGACGGACAAGGAACGCCACCTCTACGAGCGGGGCCTGAGCGGTCATGTTCACGGCACGCCGGACGAGGTCGCCGAGCAGCTCGAAGCGGTCATCGGACGCACCGGCGCCGACGAGGTGCTCGTCACGACCAGCACCCACGACCGCGAGGCCCTGGTCGAATCGCTGCGCCGACTGGCCCGGCTCGCGCGACTGACCCCCCGGCCGCCCGGCGCACGGACCCGGCCGGGCGCGGTGCCCGGCACGGCACCTCGCGGCGTCGCCGAAACGTCCCCGTAGCTCGCCGCCGTGAAGACGCTCCGGCGGTGCACCGCACCGGACGCAGTTCCCTGTCCGGCGCCGGTCCGCCGGGCGCGGCCTAGCGGTTCAACAGGGCGTCGGCGATGGCGATCTGGGCCGGGTCCAGGGCCTTCTTGCCGTCCTCGACGTCCCACAGGGCGTTCTGCAGGATGCGGCCCAGCGTCCAGCCGGTCGCGCGCTGCCGGTCCAGGCCGAGGACTTCGGTCAGCTGGTCGAAGCGGCGCAGCACGGTGCGGGTCACCTCGCCGGTCGCCTCCGCTTCGGCCCAGCGGTTGCACAGGGCGGGCAGCAGTTCGAAACCGGGGTCGCCGCAAAGGGGTTCGGGGTCGATGGCGAGCCAGGGCTCACGCTCGCCCGCCAGGATGTTGTCGTAGTGCAGGTCCCAGTGCAGCAATCGGTCCCCGGGCTCGGCAAGAAGGTCGGACACCGCCAAGGCGCAGGTGCGCAGCAGCTGTTGCTCGGCGCGGTCGGGCAGCATCGGCAGGGCGCGCGGCGTCCCGTCCACCAGGGCCGAGGCCACCGAGGAGAGCGTGCGCAGACCCGGCGGTGCGGGCACCGCGACCAGCCGGGCCATCAGCTCGGCGAGGATCCGGACGGCCGCCACGTCATCGGACACCGCCGACAACGGACGTGCCGCGTCCAGCCGTTCGAGCAGCATCGTGCCGCTCTCCGTGTCATGGTCGAGGAGGCGTACGACACCGTCGCCGTCCCACGCCCGCAGCCCCGTGGCGGCCCCGGCGTTGTCCTCCGTGACCTGCTGGAGCTTCAGCACGGCGGGCGAGCCGTCCGCACGGGTCACCGGCAGCACCAGCGAGGCCATGCCGTGCGCCGGGGGACCGTCCGGCCGCAGGGCCCAGCGGTCCAGGAACTCCGCGCCCAGTTGGGGCAGCACGGCCAGCCAGGCACGGCCGGACTCACCGCCGTTCACACTGTACGAAGCGACGAAGGCGGCGGGCACATCAATGCGCATGCGACCCACCCTAAGGGGTGTCGTCGTGCGCGAGGCGTGTCGATGGCCCGGGAGCGGCCCGCCGACGGCCAAGGTGAGGGCATGAAGAGCGCTGACCTTGTGACCGACGCGTTCAACCGCGTCCAGGAGACCGTCCACTCGGCGGTCGAGGGCCTGTCCGTCGCCGACCTCCACGCCCGGATCGGCGGCGAGGCCAACTCGATCGCCTGGCTCGTATGGCACCTCACCCGGGTCCAGGACGACCATGTCGCGGACGCCGCGGGGATCGAACAAGTGTGGTTCCGGGACGACTGGGTCGGCCGGTTCCGCCTGCCTTTCGCGGGAGAGGCCACCGGATACGGACAGAGCGGCGCGGACGTCGCCGCGCTCCGGGTGGAATCGGGCGATCTGCTCCTCGGCTACTACGACGCGGTCCACGAACAGACCCTCGACTTCGTGAGCGAACTGGACGGACGGGCCCTGAGCGACATCGTCGACGAGTCGTGGTCGCCGCCGGTCACCCTCGGCGTCCGGCTGATCAGCGTCATCGCGGACGATCTCCAGCACGCGGGCCAGGCCGCCTTCGTCCGGGGCGTGCTGGAACGCAGATAGCGCCGCTCGCGCCGGAGCCGGGCAAAAATCCGGATGAGAAACCGGCCCGGGCGGTGATGGGATGGCGCGATGCGAATCGATGTGCCGACGACCGTGGACCGGGGACGATACCCGGGAGCGAAGACGCCCTGGGAGCGGGACGAGTGGCGGGCGGACGCCCTCGGCTGGGCGGAGCGCGCCCTCGCCGCTCACGGGCTGCGCGAGACCGGGACCCGGAAGGTGCGGCTGCGCCCGTGGTCCGTACTGGTGCGGCTGTGCGTCGAGGACGGCCGCACCGTCTGGTTCAAGGCCAACCCGCCCGGCAGCGCCTTCGAGGCGGGGCTCACCGAAGCCCTGGCCCGCTGGGTTCCGGGGCGGGTGCTCACCCCGCTCGCCGTCGACGCGGCCAGGGGCTGGGCCCTGCTCCCGGACGGCGGCACACTCTTCCGCGACGCGCTCGACGCGGCCACCGCGGACGCGGCGGATCCCCACGCCTGGGAGGAGCCGCTGCGCCAGTACGCCGCGGTGCAGCGCGCACTCGCCCCGCACGTGGGCGAGATCGGGGCGCTCGGCGTGCCCGCCGCCCCCACCACCGCGCTTCCGGACCTCTTCGACCTGGCGGTCGGGGGCAACACCGCGCTGGAGCCCGACGAACGGGACACCCTGCGAAAACTGCGGCCCCGGCTCGTCGACTGGTGCGAGGAACTCGCGGCCTCGGGCATCGCCGACACCCTCGACCACAGCGATCTCCACGACGGCCAGCTCTTCGCGCCGGAGCAGGGCCGCTTCACCTTCTTCGACTGGGGCGACGCGCTGATCGGCCACCCTTTCCACAGCTTCCTCATCCCCGCCCGCGCGGCCTGCGAACGGTTCGGCCCCGCGGCCCTGCCCCGGCTGCGGGACGCGTACCTGGAGGCGTGGACGGGCGACGGGCACACCCGGGCCGAGCTGCGGCGCGCGCTGAGCCTGGCCTGGCGGCTCGGCGCGATCGGCCGGACGGGAGCCTGGGAGCGGCTCTTCCCCGGCACGGCCGACGACCTGGGCGGGGCCGGGGATCCGGAGGCCGCGTACTGGCTGCGCGAACTCGCCGCCGAGCCGCCGCTGTAGCGCGACCGGGGGACGCGGGGCCTCGCGGCCGGCCCGGCGGTCGTGCAGGCGTCGCAGATGGCGCGCATCCGGTGCCGGGAGCCCATGCGCGACAGGTGTCCACCGTGCCGACCCCACGCCGGCCGGACGTGTCTTCCGCCCGGGGCCCGGTGCGGCCCCCGGCGGGGGGCCGATTCCCCGAGGGGTGCGCGCGGGAAGCGCCGCTGGTGGCGGCGCACCGTCGGGGCGCTCCCGCACCACGGCCACCGGCGCGGGACGGACCGGCAGCCCCCCGCCCCCGTCCTCGAGCCGCGGACCAGCCGCACCGACCCCGCCCGCACCGGAGCGGTGACGGACCGACCCCGCCCTGCCAGGACCCCGCCGCCCTGCCCCGGACAGCCGATCAGGACGCGCGCCCGCACGGCCAAACGCGCTCCAATGAACGGGTGACCGCGCCCCCGGACGACTGCCTCGCGCGCAACGAGTGGCTCTGCGGGGCCTACCTCTCCAGCCGTCGCGAGATCCTCCGGGACGCCCTCGTGCAGCACATCCAGCTCACCACGGTCTCGGTGCTGATCGGGCTCGCCGTCGCCGTGCCGCTGGCCCTCGCGGCCCGGCGGTGGCGCTGGGCCGCGGGCCCCGTGCTCGGCCTGACGACCGTCCTCTACACCGTGCCCTCGCTCGCCATGTTCTCGCTGCTGCTGCCGGTCTACGGACTCTCCGCCTCGCTCGTCGTCACCGGACTCGTGCTCTACTCGCTCACCCTCCTCGTCCGCAACATCCTTGCCGGACTGCGCGCCGTGCCCGAGGAGACCCGGCAGGCGGCGCGCGGCATGGGGTACGGGCCGCTGCGGCTGCTGCTCACCGTGGAGCTGCCCCTCGCCCTGCCCGCGGCCATGGCCGGAGTGCGGATCGCGACCGTCTCCGCCGTCTCCCTGGTCACCGTCGGTGCGATCGTCGGATACGGCGGACTCGGCAACCTGATCTACTCCGGGATGAACACCTACTTCAAGGCCCAGGTGCTCACCGCCTCCGTCCTCTGCGTCCTCATCGCCGTCGCCGCCGACCTGCTGCTCCTGCTCGTCCAGCGGCTGCTGACCCCGTGGACCCGGACCCGGTCGTGAAGACCCTCGCCGACGCCTGGTCCTGGCTCACCACCGCCGCCCACTGGTCCGGCGACGGCGGCATCACCGAGCGCCTGGGCCAGCACCTCTTCCTCACCGCCGTCTGCCTGCTGATCAGCAGCGCCGTCGCGCTGCCGACCGCCGTGCTCCTCGGCCACCTCGGCCGGGGCGGCGCACTCGCCGTCAACCTCTCCAACATCGGCCGCGCCGTGCCCACCTTCGCCGTGCTGGTGCTGCTGCTCCTCACCCCGATCGGAGGCCACGGCGCCTGGCCGACCATCATCGCCCTCGTCCTGTTCGCCGTACCGCCGCTGCTCACCAACGCCTACGTCGGCATGCGGGAGGTCGACCGCGACGTGGTACGCGCCGCACGGGGCATGGGTATGACGGGCCGGCAGCTGATGCTGGGCGTCGAACTGCCGCTGGCCCTGCCGCTGATCCTCACCGGCGTACGGATCGCCGCCGTTCAGCTCGTCGCGACCGCCACCCTCGCGGCGCTTGCCGGCGGGGGCGGGCTCGGCCGCATCATCACGGCCGGATTCAATCTCGCCTCCACCCCCCAGGTGGTCGCCGGGGCGGTGCTCGTCGCGGTCTTCGCGCTGCTCGTCGAGGGGCTCTTCGAAGCGGGGCGGCTGCTCGCTCCCGCCCGATTCCGCAGCCAGGGGCCACGGTGAGGACCCGTGCCGGTGTGCCCGCGCTGCTGGTGCTGCTCTGGGCGGCGGGCTGCGCCACCGGCCCGGCCCTGGAGAACCGGGGCGAGGTCACTGCACCGCCGGGCGACAGCAAACACCTCACCATCGGCTCCGCCGGATTCACCGAGAGCGACCTGCTCGCCCAGATGTACGCGCTGCTGCTGAACGGCGCCGGATACTCCACGAAGATCATCTCCGTCACCAACCGGGAGATCTACGAACCGGCACTGGAGAGCGGCCGGATCGACGTCGTACCGGAATACGCCGCCACCTTCGCCGACTGGCTGAACGCCAGGAGCAACGGCCCCGACGCCGCCCCGGCCGGGTCGCCCGACCTCGGCGCCACCATGCGGGCCCTGCGCGCGCTGGCCCGGCCCCGCGGCCTCACCGTCCTCGACCCCGGTCGCGCGGTCGACCAGAACGCCTTCGCCGTCACCTCCGGCTACGCTTCCCGCCACCACCTGCGGACCCTCACCGACCTGGGCCGCTCCGGGCTGCCCGTACGCCTGGCGGCCGGTGACGAATGCGTGCAGCGCCCCTACTGCGCGCCCGGGCTCGAGAAGACGTACGGCATCCGGATCACCGCCGTGGACCCCAAGGGTGTCGGCACCACCCCGGCCAAGCAGGCCGTCCGCAACGGCGAGGACCAAATGGTGCTGACCACCACGACCGACGCCACGCTCGGCGGCTTCGGGCTGGTCCTGCTCGCCGACGACCGGCACCTGCAGAACGCCGACTACATCGTCCCCGTCGTCAACCGGTCCCGGGCGGGCAGCGAGGGCGTCCGCAGGGCGCTGGGCCGCCTCAACACCGTACTGACCACCGCGGACCTGGCCCGGCTCAACGAGCAGGTCGACAGCTGGCGGCGGCTGCCCGAGGAGGTGGCACGTGCCTACCTGCGCGCCAAGCACCTCGTTCCGGACGGCTGAGGGGGCCGGGGCCGTCGGTGGCTTCGCCGGTCAGACCTCCGGCCCTGCGGGCCCACCGGGGGCAGGAGCCGTGACCTCGCCGATCGCGGGCCGGAGAAAGGCGAGCGTCAGTTCCGCCCGGCGGCTGATCCACCGTTGGTCGGCGGGGCGGGGAGTGCCGTAGCGGCGCCGCCGGATGTCGTCCACCACGTCGGCGGGGGCACCCAGCTCGACGAGTACGTCCAGTGCCTCGGCCTTGGTGATCAGGCTGCCGTCCCGGAGGGTCGCCGTCGCCCTGGCCAGGGTCAGCAGGCCCAGGTCGACCCAGACGTCACGCGTCCACCGTTCCGGATGGTCCAGGGCGGGCCGCCAGAAGTTCCGCAGATCCTCGACGACGAAGGCGGCGAGCTGCCCGCCGCTCACCGGTGGCAGCAGCCCGGCCGGCGGCCGACCGTACAGGACGCGTCCGAACGCGTGCAGTTCACGCCTGGTCACCGGGGTGACGGCGCGGTGGAACAGTTCCTCGTGGGCCCAGGTGAGGTGCGTCCGCGCGGGATCGTCCAGCTCGGTGACCGCGACATAGGTGCAGTGCAGCCCGGACGCGAGCGGAACGGCACGGTTCAGGCTCTCGTGCATCTCGCCCAGCAGCTGTTCCTGCACCGCCGTGCACGGCCGGTCGAGGACCGCGATCAGGTCGATGTCGCTGCGGCCCGGCTGGTAGTCGCCTCCGGCCAATGACCCGTGTGCCCAGGCCGAGACCAGCGGAACGGCCGATCGGAGGCCGCCGACGAAGCGGTCGACGAGGTGCTCGGTGGTCCGGTCTGTCATGGGTGCAGTCTGGCCACGTGACGAGGAGAGTCAAGGGGGCGTCCGGGATGGGAGCGGGTGCGCGACCGCGGGGGCGAGGAGTGGACGAGGCCCGCCCCGGCGGGCCGGCTCCGCCGCCGGCTGTGCCGCGGAGCCGGCCCCGGGGTTCTCACGCGTCCGCGACCGAGTCGAACCGCACCTCGCCCCGGGCCACGCCCCGCGCGTCCGCGTCGACCGAGCGGCGCAGCGCCTCGTGGAGCCGGGCCGGGGTCAGTACGCCGAGGAAGCGGGCCCCGTCCAGGACCGCGACCCAGCCCGCGTCGTGCTGGAGCATCTCGCTGAACGCCTGCTTCAGCGGCGCCCCGACCGGCACCCAGGCATCCATCCGGCGGGCCAGCTCGCCGACCGTGCCGCGGTCCCCGGCGATCCGCAGCGCATCGGCCGCCACCCAGCCGTGCAGCTCGCCCGCCCCGTTCAGCACCACCGCCCAGCGGGCGCCCGCGGCCCCCAGCCGGGCCGCCGCGGCACCAGCGGGCTCGTCCAGCCGGGCGACCGCAGGCTCCTCCAGGTCGTCCGGCTCGATCGCGGTGACCGAGAGCCGCTTCAGCCCCCGGTCGGTGCCCACGAACCGGGCCACGTACTCGGTCGCCGGGGCACCGAGCACGGCGCCCGGGGTGTCGAACTGCTCGATGCGGCCGGCCCCGTACACCGCGATCCGGTCGCCCATCCGGACCGCTTCCTCGATGTCGTGGGTGACCATCAGGACCGTCTTGCGGACCCTCGCCTGAAGACTCAGGAACTCGTTCTGCAAGCGCTCGCGCACCACCGGGTCGACCGCGCCGAACGGCTCGTCCATCAGCAGCACCGGCGGATCCGCGGCAAGCGCCCGCGCCACCCCCACCCGCTGGCGCTGCCCGCCGGAGAGCTGCGCGGGATAGCGCGAACCGTACGTACCCGGATCGAGGCCCACCAGATCCAGCAGTTCGGCCGCCCGTTCCCGGGCCCGCGCCCGCTTCCAGCCGACCAGCGAGGGAACGGTCGCGGTGTTGTCGAGGACGGTCCGGTGCGGGAAGAGCCCCACCTGCTGGATGACGTAGCCGATCCGGCGGCGCAGCTTCACCGGGTCGACGCCCGCGATGTCCTCGCCGTCGACGAGGATCCGGCCCGACGTCGGCTCGATCAGCCGGTTCACCATCATCATCGTGGTGGTCTTGCCGCAGCCGGACGGACCCACCAGAGTGACCAGTTCCCCCTGGGCGACCTCGAAGGACAGATCGTCGACCGCGCTCGTGCCGTCCGGATACACCTTGCCGACCTGCTCGAACCGGATCATGCCTGCACGGTAGGGGCCACCCGGGAGACCCGCACACGGGCCGCGGCCGTCCGGGTCGCGGCCGTGTGCTGAACTGTCCGAGGCACAACTGATTCAGGAGCACCTTGTGAGCAGCTACCGGCAACCCGGCATCGTCTTCACCGACCGCTATTTCACGGTCCCGCTCGACCACGGCGACCCGGGCGGCGAGCAGATCGAAGTCTTCGGCAGGGAGGCCGTCGCGAGCGGCCGGACCGGCGAGGAGCTGCCGTGGCTGCTCTACCTGGAGGGCGGCCCCGGCTTCGGCGCCCGGCGCTTCGTCGGCGCGGAGGCCTGGCTCGGCCGGGCCGTACAGGAATTCCGGGTGCTCCTGCTCGACCAGCGCGGCACCGGCCTGTCCACCCCGGCCAACCGCCAGACCCTCCCGCTGCGCGGCGGCCCGCGCGAACAGGCCGACTACCTCGCCCACTTCCGGTCCGACAGCATCGTGCGCGACTGCGAGCTGATCCGCCCGCAGCTGACCGGCGGCGAGCCGTGGACGGTCCTCGGCCAGTCCTTCGGCGGCTTCTGCGCCGTCCGCTATCTCTCGGCCGCGCCCGAGGGACTCAAGGCCGTCCTCATCACCGGCGGGCTGCCCTCCCTCGACGCCCACGCCGACGACGTCTACCGCGCCGCGTACCCCCGGATCGAGCGCAAGGTCGCCGCCCACTACGCCCGCTACCCGCAGGACGTCGAGCGTGCCCGGAAGATCGCCGCCCACCTGCTGGAACACCCCGCCGAGAGTGCCGGACACCAGCTGACGGCCGAGTCGTTCCAGTCGCTGGGCATCATGCTGGGCGGCGGCAGCGGCAGCCACCAGCTGCACTACCTGCTGGAGAACGCCTTCGTCCGCACCCCCGGCGGCACCGAACTCTCCGACGCCTTCCAGGAGGCCGTGCGGACGGCCACATCCTTCGCCGGGCACCCGCTCTACGCGCTGATGCACGAGGCGATCTACGGACAGGACGCCCGGCCCACCGCCTGGTCCGCCGAGCGGGTCCGCGCCGATTTCCCGCAGTTCGACGCGGCCGCGGCGCTCAAGGGCGAGGGCCCGGTGCTGTTCACCGGCGAGAGCATCCACCCGTGGCACTTCGAGGTGGACCCGGCACTGCGCCCGCTGCGCGAGACCGCCGAACTGCTCGCCGCCCGCACCGGCTGGGCCCCGCTGTACGACAGCGAGCGCCTGGCGGCCAACGAGGTGCCGGTCGCGGCGGCCGTCTACCACGACGACATGTACGTCGACACGGCCCACGCGCTGCGTACGGCCGCCGCGATCCGCGGCCTGCGCACCTGGGTCACCGACGAGTACGAGCACGACGGGGTGCGGGCGGGCGGCCCGAAGGTCCTGGACCGGCTGCTGGCCCTGGTCCGGGACGAGGTCTGAGCACGCCCGGACGCACCGGGAGCCGGTCGCGCCGCGAGGTTCGCGGCGCGTCCGGCTCCTCGGGGCGGGCGGCTCAGGCGTGACGGCTCTGCAGGACCCGCAGCGTGTCGTCGAAGCCGGTGGCCGAGCGCGGCGCCCGGTTGTACGGGAGCTTCGACAGGGCGGCGGCCATGCCGCAGGTGTTGGACACGGCCGAGAACACCAGGCCGGAGCCGACACCGGCCGAGATCCAGCGCGCCGCGGGGAAGCGCAGCCCGGCGAGCAGACCGGCCACCACGAGCGAACCGGCGGCGAGCCGGACCTGGCGCTCCATCGGCCAGGTGGTACGCGCCCCGGCCGGCTGCTCGATCGCGCGGCCCTCGGCCTCCCAGGCGGAGGTGCCGCCGGCGAGGGTCAGGGCGTCGATGTCGGCCGCGGCGAGGATGTCGCAGGCGCGGGTGGAGCGGACGCCGGAGGCGCACACCACGAGCAGCGAGCCGCGGGCGGCGGCGGATTTCAGCGCGGGAACGGCGTCGGTGAGCCGGTCCAGCGGGATGTTCAGCGCACCGGGGACGTGCCCGGAGGCGTACTCGCCGGGGGCGCGCACGTCGATCACGGTGAACTCCGCGAGACGGGCCGCGGCCTGGGCGGGGGAGAGGGAGACGGGGCTGGTCACGAGCAGTGATTCCTTTCGTTCACCGGGAGAGGAGGGAGGCGGTCCCTCCTTCCCCGGTCAGGTTAGAATACCCCTTGGGGTATTGAGGAGGAGGATCTTGTGGAACTCGACATGGCGGCCGACGAACTGAAGTCGGTGCTCAACCGCCTTCGCCGGGCGCAGGGACAGCTCGCCGGGATCATCAAGATGGTCGAGGAGGGCCGTGACTGCGAGGACGTGATCACGCAGATGGCGGCCGTTTCCCGGGCGCTCGACCGGGCAGGGTTCGCGATCATCGCGACGGGGCTGCAGCACTGCATGGCCGACGGAGGCCAGGAGCCCGCGGGCCGTGACCAGATGCGGGCGCGGCTGGAGAAGCTCTTCCTCTCGCTGGCCTGAGGCGGACCTGAGGGCGGTGGGGCGGGACGACTGCGGTGCACGCCGCCGT
>NZ_JBHJQP010000024.1:0-56967 GCF_042262625.1 Streptomyces sp. NPDC056347
CCGCCGGAAGGCCCCTGATTCCGTTCTACGGAGGTGCGGGCCGGGTGGCTCAGGGGCCCTGCGAGCCGCCGTCGGTCTGGCCGTGGCGGCCGCCGCCGTTGGCGCCGCCGTCCAGGTTCGGCGGGATGGTCATGCCCGGGAACGGATTCCCGTTGCCGGGCTTGCCGCCCCCGTTGCCGGGCCGGTTGTGGTCGCGGCCCCCGTTCCCGCCCTTGCCCTTGTCCGGGGTGTTCTTCTGCGGGTCGGGGATGTTCACCGTGTTGAAGGGCGGGGCGGCCACTCCGGAGAGGGCGCCCGTCATCGCGTCGCGCCAGATCGGTCCGGGGACCTGTCCGCCGTAGACCTTCTCCTGGTAGACGCCGCCGATGGTGATGTTCTCCATCCTGACGCCCTGGGTCGGGCTGCCGACCCAGACGGCGCCGGACATGTTCGGCGTGTACCCGACGAACCAGGCGTTCTTGCGGAAGTCGGTGGTACCCGTCTTGCCCGCGCTGTCGCGGCTCTGGAGCCCGGCCTGCTTACCCGTACCGGAGTCGATCACGCCGCGCAGCAGGGTGTTGACCGTGTCGGCGGTCGTCGGGGACATGGCCTGCGAGCAGGAGGTCTTGGGGACCGGGAGCGAGCGGCCGTTCGCCTTGCGGACCGACTGCACGGCGATCGGCGTGCAGTACGTGCCGCGGTTGGCGAACGTGGCGTACGCGCTGGCCATCGTCAGCGGGGACATGCCTTCCGTGCCGAGCGCGATGGCGGGGGTCTGCGGCAGCTTCGCGCCGTTGCCCTGGATCACGCCGAGCTTGTCCGTCAGCTGCGTCACCGGGCAGAGGCCGATGTCCTGCACCATCTGGATGAAGTAGGTGTTGACGGACTTCGCCATCGCCTCCTTCAGCGCGTACGGGCCGCGCTCCGACTCGTCCTCGTTCGGCACCGTCTCGCCGGTCGTGTTCACGTACGGCTTGTCGCAGGTCTGCACCGACGGGTACGGCATCTCGTACGGCGAGGAGTAGACCTGGGTGGCGGGCTTTCCCCGCTCGATGGCGGCCGCGGCGACGAACGGCTTGAACGTCGAACCGCTCGGGAAGCCGTAGTTCGAACCGCCCATGTCCTTGTTGACCGAGTAGTTGTACTGGGTCTCGTCGTTCCCGAAGCCGTACGGCTTGGACTGGCCCATGCCCATGATCCGGCCGGTTCCCGGCTGGACCAGGGTCACGGCCGTGGCGACCTTGTCCGACTTGTAGACGTGCTGGGCGATCGAGTCCTGCACCGACTGCTGGGACTGCGGGTCGAGCGTCGTGCGGATCGTGAGACCGCCCTGGTTCCAGAGCTTGGCCCGTTCCTCCTTGGTCTTGCCGTAGACCGGGTCGGTGAGGAAGACGTGGCGTACGTAGTCGCAGAAGAAACCGGCGCCGCTGGTCGCGGTGATGCAGCCGTTCTTCGGCTTCTTGATGTGCAGCTTGATCGGGGTCGCCTTCGCCTTGTCGGCGGCCTTCTGCGAGATGTTCCCGACGTCGGCCATGCGCTGGAGCACGATGTTGCGACGCTTGGTCGCCTCGGCCGCGTCATTGACCGGGTCGAAACGGCTCGGCGACTGCACCACACCGGCCAGCAGCGCGGACTCCTCCAGCGTCAGGTCCTTCGCCTGCTTGGAGAAGTAGCGCTGGGAGGCGGCCTCGATGCCGTAGGCCTGCTGCCCGAAGAAGGTGATGTTGAGGTAGTTCTCCAGGATCTTCTTCTTGCCGAGCTCCTCCTCGACCTGGATCGCGTACTTCAGCTCCTGGATCTTGCGGCCCATCGTCTGCTGGGTGGCCTGCGCGACCTTGTCTGGGTCGTCGCCCGCCTCCTCGACGAAGACGTTCTTCACGTACTGCTGGGTCAGCGTCGACGCGCCCTGCGCGGTGCCGCCCGACTGCACGTTGCGGTTCATCGCGCGCAGGATGCCCTTGAGGTCCACGGCCCCGTGCTTGTAGAAACGGGCGTCCTCGATCGCGACGATCGCCTGCTGCATGTACGGCGAGATGTCCTTCAGCGGGACCACCGTGCGGTCGCGCGAGTACACCGAGGCGATCAGGCCGCCCTTGCTGTCCAGGATCGTGGTGCGCTGGCTCAGCGGCGGAGTCTTCAGATTGGAGGGGATCTCGTCGAATCCCTCGACCGTCCCCTTGGTCGCGAGACCGAGTGCTCCGGCGGCCGGCAGCGCGATGCCCGCGAGGACAACTCCGGAGAGTGCGGCGACACCGAGGAACTTGGCGGCCTGCTGGGTCGTAGAGAGACCCCCGCCCGAGCGCTTCTTTGGCATGGGGGCAGCCTAATCCGTAGTTATGAGCGTTCCGTAGGAGCGGGTGCTTCTTGGAGCGTTCGAGTACCAGACCGTGACATCCAGGTGCAGCCGGGCCGTGGAGGCCTCAACGTAGATCGGTGCGCGGTCTGGCGCGAGTGGTGGCGATCACATGGGCGCCGGGCGGATGCCTTTTGAACACCAGTCGTCGATGTCTCCATGTAGAGCGGTGGCGTCCGGTGTCTCCGTGGTCGCCACCACAAGCAGTGTTGGCGCCCGTCGGCGCTGGACGTATGCCCAAAACTCACCTGGCATCGATGCCCTATTAAGAGAGCGGCGGCGTCCAGGGCCGCCGCTGGTCGAGGACGCGCTCGGCAAGCAGATGCTCGCCCTCCTCATCCAACTGGACGCGGCCTGCACCGCCGCCGACCAGCTCGCCGAAGCGGTGGAAGAGGCCTTCCCTCAGTACCCGGACGCCGAGATCCTGCTGAGCTTCCCCGGCCTCGGCACCCAGCTCGCCGCTCGCGTCCTGGCCGAGATCGGCGACGACCGCACCCGCTTCGCCGACGCCTGCGGCCTGAAGGCCTACGCCGGCTCCTCACCCATCACCCGTGCCTCCGGCAAGAAGTCCGCCATCACCAGACGCTGGGTGAAGAACGACCGGCTCAACCATGCCGGCTGCCTCTGGGCCTTCGCCTCCCTACGGGCATCCACCGGGGCCAACGCCCACTACCGGCGCCGCCGCGAACAAGGCGACTGGCATGCAGCCGCCCGGCGCAACCTCTTCAACCGCATGATCGGACAGCTCTGCCACTGCCTTCAGCAGGGCGAGCTTTTCGACGAGGAATCCCCGTTCCCAGGACTGCCTGAGCTCGCGGTCAGCGCGGCTTGACCGGCAGCAGCTCGTTCACCCAGGACGGCAGCTCGGGGTCATCCCGCCAGGCTGCCGTGATCGTGAGGAGGGCATCCCAAGACGCATCGGCAATGGGGCCAGGAACGCCGTTCTCAAACTCGTCATACAGCCGTCGGCACAGGTGGGACGTCACTTCGTAGAGGGCGCCGTTGACCTCCGCCACACGCGCCAGATCGGAACCCGGAGCGTGAGGCGGCTCCCCATTGAGACGGATGGTCGGAGCCGCGGCCGCATACGTCCGTCCGTGGACGAAGTCCCACAGCGCGACTACCTGCTCCCACGTCGGCAAGAAGCGCTGGGCAGGAGCCGATTCAGTCATGCCGCAAAGGCTATCCGCGAGGTCGTCGTTGTTCGAGGCCCCGACCCCGTCGACTTGACGGCATAGCAACGTGAGGTGTCTACGTTCTCATTCGCCGGACACACGTATATGCCTTGGCCTAAGCTGCTCCCAACTGTCACAGCAGTCCGGTCCCGCATCAACCCCCGTGCACAGCCCGGCCACGAACCAAGGCGCACCCGAATTCGCCTTGTGTGTCACCGAACGTCCGTTCTGAACCGGTGGAAGTGTCCCGGTTCGATCGGAGTCTTCTTATATGCCCTCGCCTCACTCCTCTGGGTGATCTGCCGTATACGCATAGTCCGTTCGGGCCATTCAAGATTGGGCCCGAAGGGGGTGTTGTGCTGTCGCCACCTTCCGTAACGTCCTCAACTGGCAGCGGTGAATATGCCGCTGCCGCCGTGGGGGAGCCTCGATTCGGGAGAGGACGGCGCCGTGATGGGCTGGGTAACCGACTGGAGTGCGCAGGCAGCCTGCCGCACTACCGATCCGGATGAACTGTTCGTACAAGGGGCAGCGCAGAACAGGGCCAAGGCGGTGTGCACCGGATGCCCGGTGCGGACCGAGTGCCTGGCCGATGCGCTGGACAATCGCGTCGAATTCGGCGTGTGGGGCGGGATGACCGAGCGGGAGCGCCGCGCACTGCTGCGCAGGCGTCCCACCGTCACGTCCTGGCGCCGGCTGCTGGAGACCGCGCGCAGCGAGTACGAGCAGTCGACGGGCATCCTGCCCGTGGCGATCGGGCTGGACGACGACGAACTGCACGCGAGGTACGCCGCGGTGGGATAGGACGAGCGGGCGGTTAAACAGCTCCGGCCGACGCGGAAGCGGAACCGGTCGCGAGCCGGTCGCCCACGGCCCGGAGTCCCTCCAGGTCGTGTACATCACCGGGAAGCGCGGCGACGTGGACGACCGCGACCTCGGGGTGCAGTGCGGTGAAGCGGTCACGCGTACGTTGTTCGCGCGCGACCACCTGCATGCGCTCGGCGTGCAGGCGCAGCAGGCCCGCGGTCAACTCCTCGATGCTCTCCGTGGTGTCGACGTTCTCCGCGTTCTCGTCGTGCTCGCTGTTGTCGGCGTGCTGGGTGTTCTTGGTGTGTTTGCTGTGCTTGTGGTTCTTGGTGTTCGCGTGCTCGGCGGGCTCAGGGGTCTCGGACGTGACTGTGGGGGCGACGGCGGCTTCGGGGGAGTGGGCCGACCGATCAGCCCGGTCACGATGTCCAGCCTTCCCGGCCGTCTGATCCACAATGCCGAATCCGTCAAGATTTTCTGCGGCGGCGAGGGCCTGCTCCGCGGAGAGCCGGGAGGCTTCGCTGCCCTGGACCCGGTTGAGCACCAGGCCGGCCAGCGGCATCTCCTCCGCGGCCAGCCGTTCCACGAAGTACGCCGCCTCGCGCAGCGCGTCCCGCTCGGGCGTCGCGACGACCAGGAACGCCGTACCGGGCGCCTGGAGCAGTCGGTAGGTGGCATCGGCCCGGGTGCGGAATCCGCCGAACATGGTGTCCATCGCCGCGACGAAGGTCTGTACGTCACGCAGGAACTGCCCGCCGAGCAGCTTGCCCAGGGTGCCCGTCATCATCGACATGCCGACGTTCAGGAACTTCATCCCGGCCCGGCCGCCCATCTTCGCCGGGGCCATCAGCAGCTTGATGAACTTCCCGTCGAGGAACGAGCCCAACCGTTTCGGCGCGTCCAGGAAGTCCAGTGCGGAGCGCGACGGAGGGGTGTCGACGATGATCAGGTCCCACTCGTTGCGCGCGCGCAGCTGCCCGAGCTTCTCCATCGCCATGTACTCCTGGGTGCCCGCGAAGCCGGCCGACAGCGACTGGTAGAAGGGGTTCTCCAGGATCGCGCGGGCCCGCTCGGCGTCCGCGTGCGCCTCGACGATCTCGTCGAAGGTCCGCTTCATGTCGAGCATCATGGCGTGGAGCTCTCCGGGGCCCGCGTCCTCGTCTCCGCCCCCGCCCCCGCTTCCGCCCCTGCCCTCGCCCGCATCCTCGCCCTTGATGCCCGGCACCCGGCGCGGGACGTTGTCCAGCGAATCGATGCCCATGGACTGCGCGAGCCTGCGGGCCGGGTCGATGGTCAGGACGACGACCTTGCGGCCGCGCTCGGCCGCCCGTACGCCGAGGGCCGCGGCGGTCGTGGTCTTGCCGACGCCGCCCGAGCCGCAGCAGACGACGATCCGGATGTCCGGATCGTCGAGCAGCGCGTCGGTGTCCAGGGCGGGAGCGGGGACGGGGGCGGCGGTGTCCGTGTCCTCGTGCTGTGTCATGCGTCCACCGCCTGTGCCGATTCGTCGGCCACGCCCTGTTTGCGGAGCTCGATCGCCAGTTCGTAGAGACCGGCCGGGTCCATCCCCTCGCCGATCAGCGGGAGTTCGTACCCGGGCAGCCCCAGCTCCCTGAGCACGGCGCGTTGTTCGCGTTCCAGCTCCACGCGCTGGGCGTGCTCGGCGGCCTGCTCGACCAGGGGACGTACGAGCGCGGCGGAGCCGGTCACTCCGGCCCGCGTCAGCGCCTTGGCGATCTCCTTGCGGCGGCCGGCCGCGGCGGTGCGCAGGGTTTCCTCGTCCATCAGATGGGGCCGCACCATGTTCACGATGACCCGGCCCACCGGCAGCTCGGCGGCGCGCAGCTCGGCGATGCCGTCGGCGGTCTCCTGGACCGGCATCTCCTCCAGCAGCGTCACCAGGTGGACGGCGGTCTCGGGGGACTTCAGCACCCGCATCACGGCCTGGGCCTGGTTGTGTATCGGGCCGATCCGGGCCAGCCCGGCCACCTCGTCGTTCACGTTGAGGAAGCGGGTGACGCGGCCGGTGGGCGGGGCGTCCATGATCACGTGGTCGTAGACGTACCGGTTCTGCTTGTCCTTGCGGCGTACGGCTTCGCAGGCCTTGCCGGTCAGCAGCACGTCGCGCACGCCGGGCGCGATCGTGGTGGCGAAGTCGATCGCGCCGAGCTTCTTGAGCGCCCGGCCCGCGCTGCCCAGCTTGTAGAACATCTGGAGGTAGTCGAGCAGGGCGCGCTCGGCGTCGATGGCGAGGGCGTACACCTCGCCGCCGCCCGGCGCGACGGCGATCTTGCGCTCCTCGTACGGAAGGGACTCCGTCTCGAAGAGCTGGGCGATGCCCTGCCTGCCCTCGACCTCCACGAGGAGGGTCCGCTTGCCCTCGGTCGCGAGGGCGAGCGCGAGGGCGGCGGCGACCGTGGTCTTACCGGTACCGCCCTTGCCGCTGACGACCTGGAACCTGCTCACGTATTCGAGCCTAACCAGTCGTGCCGCACGCTACGCACGAGGCCGTGCGTGCCAGGTATTACAGTCGGGCCATGACCAAGTGGGAATACGCGACCGTGCCCCTTCTCGTGCACGCGACCAAGCAGATTCTGGACACCTGGGGCGAGGACGGCTGGGAGCTGGTCCAGGTCGTTCCCGGCCCGAACAACCCCGAGCAGCTCGTGGCCTACCTGAAGCGGGAGAAGGCGTAGTGGCGGGCGCGGTCGAGGCGAAGCTCGCCGAGCTCGGGCTGACGCTGCCGGACGTGGTGCCTCCGCTGGCCTCGTACCAGCCGGCCGTGCGGTCCGGGGTGTACGTGTACACCTCAGGCCAGCTGCCGATGGTGGGCGGCAAGCTCGCGGTCACCGGCAAGGTCGGTGCGGAGGTCACGCCCGACGAGGCCAAGGACCTGGCGCGGACCTGCGCGCTCAACGCGCTGGCCGCCGTGAAGTCCGTCGCGGGCGACCTGGACCGGATCGCCCGGGTGGTGAAGGTGGTGGGCTTCGTGGCCTCCGCCTCCGACTTCACCGGGCAGCCGGCCGTGATCAACGGCGCCAGCGAGCTGCTGGGCGAGGTGCTCGGCGAGAAGGGCGTGCACGCGCGGAGCGCGGTGGGCGTCGCGGTGCTGCCGCTGGATGCGCCGGTCGAGGTCGAGATCCAGGTCGAGCTGACCGGAGCCTGAGGTTCGGGCCTTCGCTCTCTGTCGTTCCTGATCCCGCTGTTGTTCTTCGATCCCGTCCGGTCCCGGCGACCGGGCGGGATCATTCGTCCACGGGTTCGTGCACCTCTCGAACATCGGCGCGGTTCCGGATAGCCTCCGGCCATGTCCAATGGTCAGTGGTACCCACCGGAATGGCCCGACCGGATCCGGGCACTTGCCGCGGGTGAGCTGAGGCCCGGCACCCCGAAGCGGGCCGCCACCGTGATGCTGCTCCGGGACTCCGCAGCCGGTACGGGCAACGGCCCCGCCGTCCACATGCTGCGCCGCCGCACCTCCATGGCCTTCGCCGGAGGCGCCTACGCCTATCCGGGTGGCGGGGTCGACCCGCGCGACGACGACCGCCTGGTCGCCTGGGCCGGACCCGCGCTGGAGAGCTGGGCGGAGCGGCTGGGCGTCGAGACCCCGGCCGAGGCCCAGGCCATCGTGTGCGCCGCGGTCCGCGAGACCTACGAGGAAGCGGGCGTCCTGCTCGCCGGGGAGAGCGCCGGCACGGTGGTGGGCGACACCACGGGCGCCGACTGGGAGGCCGACCGGGCGGCGCTGGTCGCCCGGGAGCTGTCCTTCGCCGAGTTCCTCGACCGGCGGGGGCTGGTGCTCCGTTCCGACCTGCTGGGTGCCTGGGCGCGCTGGATCACCCCCGAATTCGAGCCCCGCCGCTACGACACGTGGTTCTTCGTCGCCGCGCTCCCCGAGGGCCAGCGCACCCGCAACGCCTCCACGGAGGCCGACCGCACGGTGTGGATCGCCCCGGGCGAGGCGGCCGACGGGTACGACCGGGGCGAGCTGCTGATGATGCCGCCGACCGTGGCCACGCTGCGGACGCTGAGGCCGTACGGGACGGCCGACGAGGCCCTGAGGGCCGCGGAGTCCCAGGACCTCACCCCCGTACTGGCACGGGCGAGGCTGGAGGGGGACGAGCTGGTGCTGAGCTGGCCGGGACACGACGAGTTCACCAAGCACATCAAGCACACCGAGCACAGCGGGCCCGCTGAGCACATCGGGCCCGCCGGGCACATACCGGGCGGCGGCGCGAGCGGTGGGGCCGGATGAGCGAGGCCGCGGCCCTTCCCGGGCAGCCGCGCGGCGGGGTCCTGTCCGGCCCCGCCACCAGCCGTACCGTGAACGTCCTCGCTCCCAACGCCTCGGCGATGACGCTGGACGGCACGAACACCTGGATCGTCGCGGAGCCCGATTCCGACCTGGCCGTCGTCATCGACCCGGGCCCGCTGGACGACGGGCACCTGCGGGCCGTGATCGACGCCGCCGAGCGATCCGGCCGCCGGGTCGCACTCACCCTGCTCACCCATGGGCACCCCGACCACGCGGAGGGCGCGGCGCGCTTCGCCGAGCTGACCCGGACCAAGGTGCGCGCCCTGGACCCGGCGCTGCGGCTGGGTGACGAGGGGCTGACCACCGGCGACGTGATCACGACCGGCGGCCTCGAGCTGCGGGTGGTACCGACCCCCGGCCACACCGCGGACTCGCTCTCCTTCCACCTGCCCGCCGACCGTGCGGTGCTGACCGGGGACACCGTCCTCGGTCGCGGTACGACGGTCGTCGCCCATCCGGACGGGCGGCTCGGCGACTACCTGGACTCGTTGCGGCGGCTGCGTTCGCTGACCGTCGACGACGGTGTGTGCACGGTGCTGCCGGGGCACGGGCCGGTGCTGGACGACGCGCAGGGCGCGATCGAGTTCTACCTCGCGCACCGCGCCCACCGGCTGGCTCAGGTGGAGTCGGCGGTCGAGGCCGGATACCGGACGGCGCCGGAGGTGGTGGCGCGGGTGTACGCGGATGTGGACCGCTCCCTGTGGCCCGCCGCGCAGCTCTCGGTGCTGGCACAGCTGGAGTACCTGGGCGAGCACGGGCTGGTCTGAGCCACGCGGGCCGGTGAGCCGGTGAGGCTGCCGGGGACCGCGGCGAGCGGACCGGGGCCGGCGGGCGGCCCGGAACACGCGTGAGGCCCCGCCGGGCGGCGGGGCCTCACGTACGGGCAGCGCGGGGTCCTAGCGGGACCGCTTCGCCAGGCGCTCCACGTCCAGCAGGATCACGGCACGGGCCTCCAGGCGCAGCCAGCCGCGTCCGGCGAAGTCGGCGAGTGCCTTGTTGACCGTCTCGCGGGAGGCACCGACCAGCTGGGCCAGCTCCTCCTGGGTCAGGTCGTGGACGACGTGGATGCCTTCCTCCGACTGGACGCCGAAGCGGCGCGACAGGTCGAGAAGGGCGCGGGCGACACGGCCCGGCACGTCGGAGAAGACCAGGTCGGACATCTGGTCGTTGGTCTTGCGCAGGCGGCGGGCGACGGCGCGCAGCAGGGCCGTGGCCACCTCGGGGCGGGCGTTCAGCCAGGGCTGCAGGTCACCGTGGCCGAGGCCGAGGAGCTTGACCTCGGTCAGCGCGGTGGCGGTGGCGGTACGCGGGCCCGGGTCGAAGAGCGACAGCTCACCGATCAGCTCGCCGGGGCCGAGGACCGCCAGCATGTTCTCGCGGCCGTCGGGGGAGGTGCGGTGGAGCTTCACCTTGCCCTCGGTGACCACGTAGAGGCGGTCGCCCGGGTCGCCCTCGTGGAAGAGCGCGTCACCGCGTGCGAGGGTCACCTCACTCATCGAGGCGCGGAGCTCCGCGGCCTGCTCATCATCGAGCGCCGCGAAAAGCGGGGCGCGCCGCAGAACGTCGTCCACGAATTCTCTCCTTGTCGGCCTGTACAGGGAACCGTGGTCCCCATCATGCCGGACGGTAAAACAGTGCGATCAATCACAAACCAGTTTGACGCACGGGCGTGCCGAACCGTGCGGCAGGGGGCCGATCGGGGGCGGATGCACGGTGACAGGGGCGGATGTCAGTGCGTGGCTCTAGGCTGGCCGGGTGTCCAAACCGCCGGTGAGAGCACAGGCCAAGGGGGCTGATGGGGTGTCGGGAGGACGTGATTCCGCTGTGGGCGAACAGGGCTCGATTCACCCGAGGAGAGCGATGAAAACCGGAGCGGGCAAGTCCGGAAGCGGAGCGGTGAAGGCTGGAGCGGTGAAGTCCACATCCGGCAGGGCGAAGTCCACAACCGGCACGGTGAAGGCCGGATCCGGAGCGGCGAAGAAGAACACCGGGACGTCCAAGGCCAGAACCGGGCAGGCCGCGGCAGGAGCCGGGCGGAAGCCGGAATCGCGGCTGGCAATGGTGCGCCGGGCCCGCCGCATCAACCGTGAGCTCGCCGAGCTCTACCCGTACGCCCACCCCGAGCTGGACTTCAGGAATCCCTTCGAGCTCCTGGTCGCCACGGTCCTCTCCGCCCAGACCACCGACCTGAGGGTCAACCAGACCACCCCCGCGCTCTTCGCCGCCTACCCCACCCCCGAGGACATGGCCGCCGCCGTCCCGGAGGAGATGGAGGAGCTGATCCGGCCGACCGGATTCTTCCGGGCCAAGACCAAGTCGCTGATAGGGCTCTCCGTGGCGCTCAGGGACCGCTTCGGAGGTGAGGTGCCGGGGCGGCTCGAAGATCTCGTCACGCTCCCCGGGGTCGGCCGCAAGACCGCCAATGTCGTGCTGGGCAATGCCTTCGGCGTTCCCGGGATCACCGTGGACACCCATTTCGGCAGGCTGGTCCGCCGCTGGCGGTGGACGGAGCAGGAGGATCCGGAGAAGGTCGAGGCCGAGATCGCCACGATCTTCCCCAAGAGCGAGTGGACGATGCTTTCGCACCGCGTCGTCTTCCACGGCCGCCGCATCTGCCACGCCCGCAAACCCGCCTGCGGTGCCTGCCCGATCGCCCCGCTCTGCCCCGCGTACGGCGAGGGCGAGACGGACCCCGAGAAGGCGCGGAAGCTGCTGAAGTACGAGATGGGCGGCCACCCGGGGCAGCGGCTCAGCCCGCCGGCCGACTACCCCGGCAAGCCCGCGCCGCCGCTCGGCGCCGGCTGACGGACGGGCCCCGGTCCCGCGCGTCTGGTTCCGGCCGGTGCGGGAGCGGCCGGAACGAAAAGCGTGACGACAGTCGTTGTGAGACGAGGGGTGCCTATGAAGACGCATGAACAGAGCACGGCGGCGAAGTCGGCCGCCGGCGGAGCCGCCGCCAACCGCGCCGCTGCCGCCGGTTCCGCCGCCGACGAGGTCACCGTCACGGCCGAGGGGCTGCCGGCCTGGCTCGATCCCGTCGCGCACGCGGCGCGGACGGTCCGGCCCGACGAGCTCAGCCGCTTCCTGCCGCCGGAGAGCGGTGTCGGGCGGCAGTCGGCCGTGCTCGTGCTCTTCGGCGAGGGCGAGCGCGGTCCGGAGCTGCTGCTCATGGAGCGCTCCGGCAGTCTGCGTTCGCACGCCGGGCAGCCGTCCTTCCCCGGCGGCTCCCTGGACCCGGAGGACGGTGACCAGACGACCACCGGGCCGCTCAGAGCTGCGCTGCGGGAGGCCAGGGAGGAGACCGGCCTCGATCCGCAGGGGGTCCAGATCTTCGGCGTACTGCCCCGGCTGTACATCCCGGTGAGCGGCTTCGTCGTGACGCCGGTCCTCGGCTGGTGGCGGTCGCCGAGCCCGGTCGGTGTCGTCGATCCGGGTGAGACCGCCCGGGTCTTCACCGTTCCCGTGGCAGATCTCACGGACCCGGCCAACCGGGCGACCGCGGTTCACCCGAGCGGGCACAGCGGCCCGGCGTTCCTGGTCGAATCAGCCCTGGTGTGGGGTTTCACGGCCGGGGTGATCGACCGCATCCTGCACTTCGCGGGCTGGGAGCGCCCCTGGGACGCGGCCAGGCAGGTGCCGCTCGACTGGCGTGCATGACAGGCTGACCCGTGCTGCGTCGTCCGGCCCCACCCGGACCCAGCCGAAGGGGAACGGGCCCGGTGACGAATCTGCGAGGCTATAGACGGTGAACGTGCTGGACATCCTGCTGCTGGCCGCCGCCGTATGGTTCGCGGTCATCGGCTACCGACAGGGTTTCGTCGTCGGCATCCTGTCGGTGATCGGCTTCCTGGGCGGCGGTCTCGTCGCCGTCTACCTGCTGCCGATCCTGTGGGACCAGTTGACGGACGGCTCCGAGGTCTCGTCGACGGCCGCCGTCGTCGCCGTCGTCATCGTGATCGTCTGCGCCTCGGTGGGCCAGGCGTTCACCACCCACCTGGGCAGCAAGCTGCGCCGGTACATCACCTGGTCGCCCGCGCGCGCACTCGACGCCACGGGCGGCGCCCTGGTCAACGTCGTCGCGATGCTGTTGGTCGCCTGGCTGATCGGCTCCGCGCTGGCCGGCACGTCCCTGCCGACGGTGGGCAAGGAGGTCCGCAGCTCATCGGTGCTGCTCGGGATCTCCCGGGTGGTGCCCAACCAGGCGTCCACCTGGTTCACGGACTTCTCCTCGGTCCTCGCGCAGAACGGCTTCCCGCAGGTCTTCAGCCCGTTCGCCAACGAACCGATCACCGAGGTCCGTGCCCCGGACCCGGCGCTGGTCGGCAGCCCCGTCGCGGCCCGTGCCCGGAAGTCCATCGTCAAGGTCGTCGGTACGGCCCCGAGCTGCGGCAAGGTCCTCGAAGGCACCGGCTTCGTCTTCTCCGACCGCCGGGTGATGACCAACGCCCATGTCGTCGGCGGCGTCGAGGAACCGACCGTCCAGATCGGCGGCCAGGGCCGGCTGTACGACGCGAAGGTCGTCCTGTACGACTGGCGCCGCGACATCGCCGTACTCGACGTACCGGACCTCGACGCGAAGCCGCTGAAGTTCGCCGACGCCGAGGGGGACGCCCGCAGCGGTGACAGCGCCATCGTCGCGGGCTTCCCGGAGAACGGCTCGTACGACGTACGGGCCGCACGCGTACGCGGCCGCATCGACGCCAAGGGTCCGGACATCTACCACCGCAGCACCGTCCGCCGCGATGTGTACTCCCTCTACGCGACGGTCCGTCAGGGCAACTCCGGCGGACCGCTGCTGACCCCCGAGGGTGATGTGTACGGCGTCGTCTTCGCCAAGTCGCTCGACGACCCCGAAACGGGCTACGCGCTGACGGCCGACGAGATCCGCCAGGACATCGAGCGCGGCCGGTCCGCCAACCAGCAGGTCGACAGCCAGGCGTGCGCACTCTGAGCCGCCTTCCCCCGCCGGGGCGGGGGAGAGAGCCGAGGTGACGTCCCGTCCGGCCGGTGAGCCCTCACCGGCCGGCCAGGACGGAGATCATCCGCGTGGATGGCGCAATCGCGCCGAGACCCAGCGGGCCCGACGGCGCAGAATGCGCGGAATGCCCAGCTGGGGATCGTGCAGACCATGCATATCGCGCACCCGGCCCTGCGGGCCGTCCCCCTCGTGAGTGCTCGGACCAGCCGTGGCGGTCGAGCGGCGGTTGCGTGCTGCATCACCGAATTCGTGCGTCCAGCCCATACCGGGACGTCTGCCCGTGCCCCATGGTCGGTAACCGCCCATCCGTCAGCCAATTGGCCTATGCGCCGGGCAATTGGCCGTTCGCCGGACAACTGCGCCCGTACGGCTACCGATCGGGCTCGGGATCCTTGAGCCAGCTGATGAGCTCCGCGGAGAAACCGATCGGGTCCTCCTCGTGCGGGAAGTGCCCGAGACCGTCGAAAAGTCGCCATCGGTACGGCGCTTCGACATACTCGCCGGAACCGGCCGAACTGCGCGTGCGGACCGCCGGATCGAGTGAGCCGTGCAGATGCAGCGTCGGTACCCGCACCGGAAGTTTCATCCGGCGGTTGAACTGGATCCCGTCCGGCCGGGCGAGGGACCGCACCATCCAGCGGTACGGCTCGATCGAGCAGTGCGCCGTCGACGGGATGCACATCGCGCGCCGGTAGACGTCCAGCGCCGCGTCGTCGGGAAAGTCCGGGGTGCGGGGACCGGCCCAGTCCCGGATCAGCCGGCCGACCAGGTCCGCGTCGTCCGCGACGAGCTGACGCTCCGGAACCCAGGGGCGCTGGAAGCCCCAGACGTACGAGCCGGCCCGCGTCTGCGCCGGGTCGGAGAGCATGGAGGAGCGCCAGCGGCGCGGGTGCGGCATCGACGAGACCACCAGACGGCGCACCAGCTTCGGGCGCATCACGGCGGCCGTCCAGGCGAGGTAGCCGCCCAGATCGTGGCCGACCAGGGCCGCGTCCGGCTCGCCGAGCGAGCGGATCACGCCGGTGACGTCGAGCGCCAGGTTGGCGGGGTCGTAACCCCTGGGAGTACGGTCGCTGCCGCCGACCCCGCGCAGGTCCATCGCCACGGCCCGGAAACCGGCGTCGGCCAGCGCGGTGAGCTGGTGGCGCCAGGTCCACCAGAACTGCGGGAAGCCGTGCAGCAGCAGCACCAGCGGCCCCTCGCCGAGCTCGGCGATGTGGAAACGGGCGCCATTGGCCGCCACGTCCCGGTGGGTCCAGGGGCCGTCGATCCGTACCGGCCCGCCGGAGCCGGCCGGCGCCGCCGGGGCGTCCGGGGCGTCCGGGGCGAAGGAGCCGGACGGGCCGTCGGGGCCGGGCGTGGCGCCGGGGCCCGGGCCGGGGCGGGGGCCGGGACCGGATGAGCTGGAATCGCGGACCGTCATGCAGACGAGCGTGCCACACCGGAGGGCTTGTCCTGGACCGGCGCCTTCTCCGTGCCGGTGCCCGTCAGCGTGCTGCCCGAGACGGCCGGACGGCGCGTACCGGCGGGCACGGCGGGCCGCGGGTGCGGCTTGACGCCCTGCAGCACGGCCGCCGTCTGCTTGGCCGAGGCGATGGACTTCTCCGGCGGCCTGACCTTCTTGAGCTTGGCGACGGCGAACAGCGCGAGCAGTACGGCCAAGAGGATGAAGACGCCCCACACGATCAGGAACGACCAGCCCAGCCCGGGCCCCAGGTGGTGGATTCCGTACGCCGCCGCGAAGCTCAGCACCGGGATCGAGAACAGGACGAGCACACCCGCGATGATGATCACCGCGCTGCCGGTGATGCCGCGCCTGACGTCCTGTCGTACCTCGGCCTTGGCCAGGGCGATCTCGTCGTGCACCAGTGCGGACATCTCGGCCGTCGCCGTGGCGACCAGCTGCCCGAGACTACGGTCGGTTTGGCCCGCGTTGTTGCCGGGGTCGCTCATCCCTGACTCCCTCTCCTGCTCTCCTGCTCAACACATCCGGTGTCAGATCATGCCGGACTGTCCGGCTTGCTGCTCGCTGCCCCCGCCAGTTCGGCAAGGCGCCGGTGCTCCGCCGCCTTCTTCTCGTGGATCGCGGCCATCCGCAGGTGGTACTCCGGGTCGTCCTGCTCGTACACGTCGGGTACCCCGTCCGCGTCCTCGTCGAGCTCCTCCGCCTCGTGGAGCATGCGGTACTTCCGTACCCGGAGTTTGAGCAGCACCGTGGCGAGGACGGCGGCCGTCAGCGAGCCGAACAGTACGGCGGCCTTGACCTCGTTGATGGTGTTCTGGTCCCCGGCGAAGGCCAGCTCGTCGATGAGCAGGGAGACGGTGAAGCCGATCCCCGCGAGGGTGGCGACCGCGAAGACGTCCGCCCAGGCCAGCTCCTTGTTCAGCTCCGCCTTGCTGAAGCGGGTGGCCAGCCACGTACCGCCGAAGATGCCCACGGTCTTGCCGACGACCAGGCCGAGGACGACCCCGAGCGTCTCGGGGCGGGTGAAGATGTGGGCCAGCGCGCCACCGGACAGGGCGACACCGGCGGAGAACAGCGCGAACAGCGGTACGGCGAGACCGGCCGACAGCGGGCGGATCAAATGCTCGATGCGCTCGCCGGGCGAGTGGGTCTCGCCGTCACGCGGGGTGCAGCGGAGCATCAGGCCCATGGCGACGCCGGCGATCGTGGCGTGGATGCCGCTGTTGTACATCAGGCCCCAGATCACCAGGGCGAGCGGCACGTAGACGTACCAGCCGCGCACGTTCCTGCGCAGCAGCAGGTAGAAGACGGCCAGGCCGGCGACGGCGCCGCCCAGGGCCATGAAGTTGATCTGCTCGGTGAAGAAGACCGCGATGATCAGGATCGCGAAGAGGTCGTCGACGACGGCGAGCGTCAGCAGGAAGGCACGCAGCGCGTTCGGCAGCGAGGTGCCGATGACCGCGAGCACGGCGAGTGCGAAGGCGATGTCGGTGGCGGTCGGCACGGCCCAGCCGCCCGTCGAACCTCCGCCGACCACGTTGACCAGGACGTATACGAGGGCCGGGACCGCCATTCCGCACAGTGCGGCGACGACCGGGAGGGCGGCCGCCTTGGGGTCGCGCAGTTCGCCCGCGACCAGCTCCCGCTTGAGCTCGACCCCCGCGACGAAGAAGAAGATCGCGAGCAGCCCGTCCGCCGCCCAGTGGGCCACGGAGAGGTTGAGGCCCAGCGATTCGGGCCCGAGGTGGAAATCGCTGACGGCGGAGTAACTGGAGCCGAAGGCGTTCGCCCACACCAGCGCGGCCACCGCGGCGACCAGGAGTATGACGCCGCCGACGGTCTCGGTGCGCAGGGCGTCGGCGAGGTAGTTCCGCTCAGGAAGGGAGAGCCGGCCGAGAAACGTACGGCGGCTGGGGGTGGGCGCGGCCACGGGCAAGGACCTCCGGGTCGGTTCGGCAGCGATGGCATGGCTGATGCACTTGCCGACCAGACTTCCCGGCACCCCTGTGGAGATTTTCTTATTCACTTGTTGGCGCGTCTGCCACTGTACCCGGGGTGCGCGGGGCTACACCCGATGATCTTCGCTTTGAGCGCCCGGGAAACGCCCGGGAAACGCCCGAGGGGCGTCCGGCGTGTCGCGGGACGCCCCTCGGGGAGGGCCGGGAGGGCGCGGTCGGTCCCTCGTCGGCTTCTCCGTGCTCGGAGCCGCTCAGTCCTTGGAGCCGCTCAGTGCTCGGAGCCGTTCAGTGCTCGGAGCCGTTCAGTCCTCGGAGGACGACGGCAGCTGGTTCTGGATGAGGTCCATGACCGAGGAGTCGGTGAGGGTCGTGACGTCCCCCAGCTCGCGGTTCTCGGCGACATCGCGCAGCAGACGCCGCATGATCTTGCCGGAGCGGGTCTTCGGCAGCTCGGCGACCGGCAGGATCCGCTTCGGCTTGGCGATCGGGCCGAGCGTGGCGCCGACGTGGTTGCGCAGCTCGGCGACGAGCTCGTCCGAGGATTCGGCCGAACCACGCAGTATCACGAAGGCCACGATGGACTGGCCGGTCGTCTCGTCGGCGGCGCCGACCACGGCAGCCTCGGCGACCGAGGGGTGCGAGACGAGCGCCGACTCGACCTCGGTGGTCGAGATGTTGTGCCCGGACACGAGCATCACGTCGTCGACCCGGCCGAGCAGCCAGATGTCGCCGTCCTCGTCCTTCTTGGCGCCGTCGCCCGCGAAGTACTTGCCCTCGAAGCGCGACCAGTAGGTGTCGATGAAGCGCTGGTCGTCGCCCCAGATGGTGCGGAGCATCGACGGCCACGGCTCGGTGAGGACGAGGTAGCCGCCCCCGCCGTTCGGAACCTCGTTGGCCTCGTCGTCGATGACGGTGGCCGCGATCCCGGGCAGGGCGCGCTGGGCGCTGCCCGGCTTGGTCTCCGTCACGCCCGGCAGCGGCGCGATCATCATCGCGCCGGTCTCGGTCTGCCACCAGGTGTCCACGATCGGGCACTTGTCGGCGCCGATGTGCTTGCGGTACCACATCCAGGCCTCGGGGTTGATCGGCTCACCGACCGAACCGAGAACCCGGAGGCTGCTCAGGTCGAACTTGGCGGGGATGTCGTCTCCCCACTTCATGAACGTGCGGATCGCGGTCGGCGCGGTGTAGAGGATCGTGACGCCGTACCTCTGCACGATCTCCCAGAAACGCCCCTGGTGCGGGGAGTCGGGAGTGCCCTCGTACATGACCTGCGTCGCGCCGTTGGCCAGCGGGCCGTAGACGATGTACGAGTGGCCGGTCACCCAGCCGATGTCGGCGGTGCACCAGAAGACATCGGTCTCCGGCTTGAGGTCGAAGACCGCGTTGTGGGTGTACGCGGCCTGGGTCAGGTAGCCGCCGGAGGTGTGCAGGATGCCCTTCGGCTTACCCGTGGTGCCGGAGGTGTAGAGGATGAAGAGCGGCTGCTCCGCCTCGAAGGCCTCGGGGGTGTGCTCGGCGGACTGGCGGCCGGTGATCTCGTGCCACCAGATGTCGCGGCCCTCGGTCCACGCGGTGTCCTGCCCGGTGCGCCGGACCACGACGACGTGCTCGACGCTGTCGATACGGGACACGGCGTCGTCCACGGCGGGCTTCAGCGCGGACGGCTTGCCGCGACGGTAGCCGCCGTCGGCGGTGATGACGACCTTGGCGTCCGCATCCTGGATACGGGCGGCGATGGCATCGGCGGAGAAGCCGCCGAAGACCACCGAGTGCGCGGCACCGATGCGGGCACAGGCCAGCATCGCGATGGCGGCCTCGGGGATCATCGGGAGGTAGACCGCGACCCGGTCGCCCTTGCCGACACCGAGCTCGGTGAGCGCGTTGGCGGCCCGGGAGACCTCTTCCTTGAGCTGTGCGTAGGTGATGGCGCGGCTGTCGCCGGGCTCGCCCTCGAAGTGGATGGCCACCCGGTCGCCGTTGCCGGCCTCGACGTGCCGGTCCACGCAGTTGTACGCGACGTTGAGCCTGCCGTCCGCGAACCACTTCGCGAAGGGCGGGTTGCTCCAGTCGAGCGTCTCGGTCGGCTCCGTGGCCCAGGTCAGGCGGCGGGCCTGCTCGGCCCAGAAGCCCAGCCGGTCCGCCTCGGCCTGCTCGTACGCCTCCGCCTTGACGTTGGCGTTCGCGGCCAGATCGGCAGGCGGTGCGAACCTCCGCTCCTCACGAAGCAGATTGGCCAGGCTTTCGTTGCTCACGACATCTCCCATTCCCAGGGTGTCCGTTGTGTCCCGGGCATAGCTCATCAGGCCAAAGGCCGGGTGACAAGGGGCTGCCCGGAAATGGTTTAGACCTGTGTCCCGTGAGATGCGTGCGTCGGACGCGCCTCATGTGCGGAGACATGGCCCTGCCGCCCGCGCTCCGTACGGCGTGATGCCGCGCGGTGTCACGTCGTACGGAGCGGCGCTACGTGGTGCGGTGCGATGCGGGGGCAGGACCACAAGGTCTCACGGACCGGAGGCGGTGGTGGTTCAGACGCCGCTGCGTTCTCGTTCGTCCGAACCGGTGGATCCGCCCGGCTTCATCGGCTTCGCCGGTTCTGCCGGTGCCGCCGGTCCCGCCGGCTCCACCGGGTCTGTCGGGCCCGTCGGGTCCACGCGGTCGAAGACCTCGTCGAGGTCCAGTCCGCTGCTCGCGCTCTCGGCCAGCAGGTACGCCTGTGCCTCGCCGACGTGGAAGTACATCCCGTGCAGCCGGAGCGTTCCCTCGGCGATCCGACGCGCCACCGATTCGTGTGCCCGCAAATGGTCCAGTTGCTGGACCACATTGGTGAGGCAGAGCTGCTCCAGCGCATCGGTCGGCAGCCGACCGGAGATCCTGGCCCAGGCGTGGTGTCGGGACGCCATCCGCTTCAGGCTCGGCAGCCCGTGTCTCAACCACCGCCACAGGGACGTGGGGGGAAGCTCCGCGTCGGGGCCCGCGCCGAGCAGCGCCTGCATCGCTCCGCAGCCGGAGTGCCCGCAGACGGTGATCGACTCCACCTTCAGCACGTCCACCGCGTACTCGATCGCCGCGCCCACCGAATGGTCGCCCGACCCGGCGTTCGGCAACGGCACCAGATTGCCGATGTTCCGCACGGTGAACAGATCACCGGGCCCGCTCGCCGTGATCATGCTGGTGACCAGGCGGGAGTCCGCACAGGTGATGAACAGCTGGGACGGACGCTGGCCCTCGACGGCCAGCCGGGCCAGCTCGTCGCGGACCAACGGAGCGGTGTTGCGCTGGAACGAACTGAGACCGCTGATCAGCCCATGGCCACCCGACCGGCGCTGAGCACCGGCCACGGTTTCGGCCTCGGCTACGACGCCGGTGCCGGAGCGGAGGTCGGCAGAGAGACCGACCTGGGCGGCGACGCGGGACGCGGCGTGGATATCGGCATCGGCATCGGTGGCGGTGGCGGCAGGGAGCGTGGGCGCTGGGCCGGCGGAGTGGTGGAGGGCGGTGAGAGCCGCGCCTTCGGCCGGGGCAGGGGGCGTCTCCGAGCCCCGGACCGGTCCGGGAGTCGTGCACGCGGCCGTGCCCGTCGTGGTGCCTGTCGTGGTGCCTGTCGTGGTGTCCGACGCGGTGGCCGGGTTGTGCAAGGGGACACCGGGGCCGTCGTGGCAGTGATGGTTGCGCCACGGCGTCCATGGGCGGCAACAGGAATGCGCCGCCGAGGTGGGCCCGGCGATCCGGCCACCGGACCGCCCGGTGAACACGACCCTGCCGCCATGGGCGGTCTGGGCGGTGCTCCAGTCCTGGATCGCCTCGTACGCCGCGTGGTCCATGAAGAAGCCGTCCAGCTCGACGACCACATCACCGTCCTGAGGCAGCCGCCCGAGCGTACGGCTGAGCCGGGGGACGGCGAGGAACGTGAGCTGCCCCCGTACGACGACCAGGTGCCGTTCGCCCTGATCGGTGACCGTGATCCGGGTTCTGCCCAACCGGTGCAGCGCGACCACGACCGCCACCGCGATGCCGATCGCCACCCCCTTGAGCACGCCGAAGAGGATCACGCCGGTGATCGTCGCCGCGTACACCAGGAATTCGCGGTGCCTATGGACGTTGCGGATATGGGCGAAGCTCACCATCTGGATGCCGACCATCATCACCAGCGCGGCGAGCGCGGCCAACGGGATCCACTCCAGCACCGTGACCAGCAACCCGGTGGCGAGCAGCACCCAGACGCCGTGCAGCACCGTGGAGGCCCGCGTCCTGGCCCCGGCGCGTACGTTCGCCGAGCTGCGCACCGCGCCACCGGACACGGCCAGCCCGCCCACCAGCCCGGACAGGACGTTGGCGATGCCCTGGGCGCGCAGCTCACGGTCCAGATCGGACCGTCTGACGGGCAACATGTGCGCGGTGGGCGGGGCAGGCGCACCGGGCGGGGCAGGCGCACCGGGCGAGGCGGAAGCGAGAGATGGGGCGGAACCGGCGGGCCGGGCGGAAGCGACGGGCCGGGCCGGTGATGAGGACGCGGCCGACAGCTTGTCCACCGCCACTGCCGCGAGCAGCGATTCCAGACTGGCCACCAGCATCATCGTGAACATGGCGGTGGCCAGAGCCAGCACCGGGCCCTGCGGCATCTCCGGCAGTGCGTGCGAGCGCCAGGACGGCAGGTCGACCCGGGCGACGCCGGGAGCGGCGACAGCGGCCACTGCCGTAGCTGTCACCACCGCGGCCAGGGCGGCCGGAGCCCGGCGTGCCCCTCTGCCGATCCGACCCGGAGCCCGGGGCCACAGCACCAGGACGGTGATGGTCAGCAGACCGATGAGCGGAGCGGCCGGGCTCACCCGGGCCAACTGATCGGGGAGCGCGAGGGCGTTGGCGACGGCCGAGCTCTGCGGTGAGCCGCCGAGCACGATGTGCAGTTGGGCCAGGGCGATCGCCACGCCGATGCCGGCGAGGGTGCCGTGGACGATGGCGGGGCTGACGGCGAGAGCGCTTCGCGCCGCCCGTAGCGAGCCCAGCAGGATCTGCAGGAGCCCGGCGCCGATGGTGATCGCGCAGGTGGTGCGCCAGCCGTAGATCTGGATCAGCTCGGCTGTGACGACCGTCAGGCCCGCGGACGGACCGCTGACCTGGAGAGGGGTGCCGCCGAGCAGTCCGGCGACGATGCCGCCGAGCGCGGCGGAGATGAGACCGGCCTCCAGTGGGGCGCCCATGGCGACGGCGAGGCCGAGCGACATGGGAACGGCGAGCAGGAAGACCGTGATCGACGCGGACAGATCGGAGCCCGCGATACGGAAGCGTCCGCCACCTGGTGGCGGCGGGCTGTGCGGTTGCTTGACTCCCGAGTCGCGTGGTGGGCGCGAGCTGCGGGACGTGCGGTCATGACGAGTGGGGACGCAAGCGGACATGTTCCCGTCTCCTCCGGGGCAGCGCGGTCGCGGAATGTGGGACGCGGCCGTGGGTCACGGCGTGCAGCGGCGGGATTTCTCAACTCTCAGTAAATAGATAGTAATGGAGAGTAAAGATCTGCGTCCATGCTTGAGCTCAAATATCCTATTCGATCACCCATTCGGGTGAATAAGCATCTTTTCATTCGGCCTGTCGTGCTGGTCTGCCGGAGTCATGTGCGAACTTGACCGCGCCGTGTCAGGACTTCGACGCAAATTACCTGCAGGGAAGAGGTGGGCTGATGATGGCCGCCACCACGGGAGCCGCCGCGAAGGAAACCGTTACGAGGAAGGGCTCCGCGAGGCGGATCGCCACCGGGCGGGTCGCGCTGGGCGCCGTGGCCGTCGCGCTGACCGCGGGCGTGGCCGGGTGCTCCGCCGGTACGGACGTCGGTCCCGGGGTGGGAGAACCCGGGGCGGGCGGACCTGAGGCGGCGAAGCAGGCCCCCGGCCCGAAGAAGCAGGCCCTGGGAGCCGCGCCCAACAGCGTGTTCCGGCTCATCGGTGACGGGTCCACCGCCTTCACCGGCGGCCAGCCGAAACAGCCCGCGGCCGTTCGCCTGGCACCCGGTCAGAAACCCCCGCAGTTCGTGGTGTTCTCCTGGGACGGCGCGGGTGAGGACAGTCAGAAACTGTTCTCCCGCTTCCGCGAGGTGGGCAAGAAATACCACGCGACCATGACGTATTTTCTCAGCGGCGTGTACATGCTCCCGAAGGGCAAACGAGAGCTGTACGACCCGCCGAAGCACAACGCGGGCAGCTCCGACATCGGTTTCAACGACACCGAGGGAATCCGCGACACGATCACCCAGGTCCGGGGGGCATGGGTCGACGGCAATGAGATCGGCACGCACTTCAACGGCCACTTCTGCGGCCCCGAAGGCGGCGGCACCTGGTCCGTCGATCAGTGGAGGAGCGAGATCAGCCAGGCCAAGTCCTTCGTGAAGAACTGGAAGTCCAACGACCCCGGTCTCACAGGTGAGAAACCACTCCCCTTCGACTACGACGAGGAACTCGTCGGCGGCCGCACCCCCTGCCTGGAAGGGCGGGAGAACATGGTGGCCGCAGCGCGGACGATGGGTTTCCGCTACGACTCCAGCGGGGTCGGCGATCAGGTCTGGCCGAAGAAGAGGGGCGGCGTCTGGGACCTCTCGATGCAGCTCGTCCCCGTACCGGGCCGCGCGTTCGAGACCCTCTCGATGGACTACAACTTCATGTTCAACCAGTCGGGCGTGACGCAGGGCGACCCGGGCATGCACGAATACTGGGGCAACCAGATGCGCGACGGCCTGCTCCAGGCATTCGACCGCGCCTACGACGGAAACCGCGCCCCGCTGATCATCGGCAACCACTTCGAGTCCTGGAACGGCGGGACCTACATGCGTGCCGCCGAGCAGACCATCGCAGCGGTCTGCACCAAGGAGGGCGTGCGCTGCGTGTCCTTCCGGCAACTGGCCGACTGGCTGGACGCGCAGGACCCGGCGACGCTGGCGAAGCTCGGCATGCTCGGCGTCGGTCAGGCCCCCGAGCGCGGATGGGCCGCGTTCCTCGGGGGTACGGAAAAGACCGGCCGCTAGCACGGGCAGCCAGCAGCCAGCAGCCAGCAGCCAGCAGCCAGCAGCCAGCAGCCAGAAGCCGGAAGTCAGAAGCCGGAAGTCAGAGGCCGGGAGTCAGGAGCCGGGCCCGCCGGCAGGCGGCTCGGGCGGACGCCGGCTCCCCTGCGGAACTCAGGCGGGCTGAGCGGCACCGTCCTGCGCGTATCGCTCGTCGAGGACGAAGGCGGGATCGACCTGGGCGGCCAGGTCGGCGCCCGTCTTCTCGTTCCCCCAGCTCTCCGCGTTCTTCAGGTGGAAGTGCACCATCTGCCGCGTGTAGCGCCCCCAGTCCCGCTGCCCGTACGAGTCCTCCGCGGCGTTCTGCAAGGCCTGGAGCGCCATCCGGTTCTCCGCCTCCAACAGTTCGAAACGGGAGGGGCGGCCCTTCTCCATCGCCCGTACCCAGTCGGAGTGTCCGACGGTGACCAGCAGGTCGTCGCCCACCTCGGAGCGGAGGAACTCCAGGTCGTCCTCGCCCTGCACCTTGTTGCCGATGACCTTCAGCGCGACCCCGAAGTCCCGCGCGTACTCCTTGTACTGGCGGTAGACGGAGACGCCCTTGCGGGTCGGTTCGGCGACCAGGAACGTCATGTCGAAGCGGGTGAACATCCCCGAGGCGAAGGAGTCCGAACCGGCTGTCATGTCGACGACCACGTAGTCGTCGGGGCCGTCGACGAGATGGTTGAGGCAGAGCTCGACCGCGCCGACCTTGGAGTGGTAGCACGCCACGCCCAGATCCGATTCGGTGAACGGGCCGGTGACCATCAGCCGGATCTCCCCGTCGTCCAGCCCGACCGTGCGCGCGCAGGCGTCGTAGACCGGGTTGTCCTCGCGGACCCGCAGGAGCCGTGAGCCCTCACCGGGTGGCGTCGTCTTGATCATCGTCTCGCTGGAGGCGATACGGGGATTGGTGCCGCGCAGGTAGTCCTTGATCAGCGGCAGATGCGCCCCCATGGCGGGCAGCGCGGTGGCCTCCTGGTCGTCGAGGCCGAGCGCGGCCCCGAGATGCTGGTTGATGTCGGCGTCCACTGCGACGACATGGGCCTCATTGGCTGCGAGATGGCGGATGAAGAGCGAGGACAGCGTCGTCTTGCCGCTGCCGCCCTTCCCGACGAAAGCGATCTTCATGTTCACCTAGGGTAGCGGGACAATCGCGGTCCGCTGTTGCGCTTCGTGAAGAAGGCCACTCCCGGGCGGTATCGGGACGGGGGACGCGTAGCCTCCCTACTTATGAGTACGACTGCCTCTGATCCGCTCGCCGCCCTCGGCGCCCTGCCGGGTGTCGCCGACGCGGTGGACTCCGTACGCAAGGCCGTCGACCGGGTTTACGGTCACCGCGTCATGCGGCGCCGCAGCAATGAGGTCACCGCCGAAGCCGCGCTGCGCGGCGCCCGCGGTTCGGCGGCGCTCTCCGGTGCCGACTGGAACCTGGAAGAGGTGCGGCGGCGCGCCGACTTCAGCGGTGACAGTGAGGCGCAGGTGATCGGGGCGGCTCTGCGGCTGACGGCCGAAGCGGGTCAAATGCTGTCCATCTGGCGGCAGTCGCCGCTGCGGGTGCTGGCGAGGCTGCACCTGGTCGCCGCCGGCGGAGCGGTCCCCGACGACGCGGTCGGCCGGCCGCGACTGGCGGGCGAGCTGGTGGACGAGCCGCTGATCGAGGCGCCGCTGCCGTCGGCCGAGGAGGTGGCCGGGCGGCTGGAGGGGCTTTCCGGGCTGGTGCTCTCGGGGACGGCGGCGCCCGCGCTGGTGACGGCGGCGGTCGTCCACGGTGAGCTGCTGGCCCTGCGCCCCTTCGGCTCGTACAACGGTCTTGTCGCACGGACCGCCGAGCGGATCGTGCTGATCGGGAGTGGCCTCGATCCCAAGTCGATCTGCCCCTCCGAGGTGGGCCACGCCGAGCAGGGGAAGGCGGCGTACGTTGCGGCGTTCGACGGCTACCTGTCGGGGACGCCGGACGGGATGGCGGCCTGGATCGCGCACTGCGGGCGCTCGGTGGAGCTGGGTGTCAGGGAGTCGACGGCGGTGTGCGAGGCGTTGCAGCGCGGAGCCGCCTGACTGAACGGCCCGTACGGCTGCGTGGCTGTACGGCCGCGCTGCTGTACGGCGGCCCGTCGGCCGGTGGGCCGCCTGTGGCTGGTGGGTCCCGTCAGTCGGAAGGGTCGGCGGGTCGTGGAGTCGGTGGGCCGACGGATGCGGCGTCGGTAAATCCACCGAGGTAACTTCACCGAGGTGGTTCAAGAATTCCCCGCGAGGTAGTCGGTGCGAGGTGTCGACGCGAGAGCGCGGTGCCGGACTTTGGGCGACATTGAGCCGAGGTGTCGACGAGACGTCGCAACCGTGTGAAAAGGTTGCGGCGGTACCGTCCTCGGTACCGCCGCTGGCATGTCTACCCAGTTACCATGCGTCCTCGATATTTGCCCATCAGGTCGGGAGGCTTTGCCCGTTCCCTGGTGCGGCTGGCCCGTAATCGACGGGTCGACGTCGCGTGGGTGCTCGGTTTTCATGCTCGGTCCGTGGGGCCTTCTCTGCGTTACAGGTAATCCTCTCGGATGTCCTTGGTCTCGCGGGCCGTTGAGTCATTTGTACTCCAGAGCCGGGGTGAGCGGTAGTGGAGGCCCTACTTCTTTACTTTTAGGTTCAATTACGGGTGAGTTGGGTAATTCCGTGCCGGGTGTTCCGCTGCCCCGGTGTTTCACGGTTCCGGCCTGTCGTTCCGTCGTTCCGGTGTGCACCGGGACGACGGAACCTGATGATGGCGGAACCCGGGCACGCGGCCGGTGCGTCAGGCGGATCCCGGGGTGGCGCGCCGACGGGAGGTGTACCAGACGAGCCCGGCAGTGACGGCCGCCGCTCCCACCGCGGCCGCCGCGACCAGCGCCGGCCGAGGCGGCAGGGAGAACGTGGGCAGCCGCTGCTTGAGCCGGACCGGCCGGTTGAAGACGAGAATCGGCCACTCGCGCAGGGTCGCCTCGCGCCGCAGCGCGCGATCCGGGTTGACGGCGTGCGGATGGCCCACCGATTCCAGCATCGGTACGTCCGTGGCGGAGTCGCTGTACGCGTAGCAGCGCGAGAGGTCGTACCCCTCCGACACCGCGAGGGATCTGATCGCCTCGGCCTTGGTGGGGCCGTACGCGTAGTACTCGACCTCGCCGGTGAAGCAGCCGTCGTCCCCGACGACCATGCGGGTCGCCACGACGCGGTCGGCGCCGAGCAGCTCGCCGATCGGCTCGACGACCTCGGCGCCCGAGGTCGACACGATCACCACATCGCGTCCGGCGGTGTGGTGTTCCTCGATGAGAGTGGCGGCTTCGTCGTAGATGATGGGGTCGATCAGATCGTGGAGGGTCTCGGCAACGATTTCCTTCACCTGCTGGACGTTCCAGCCCTTGCAGAGCGCGGAGAGATATTCCCGCATCCGCTCCATCTGGTCGTGATCTGCACCCCCGGCAAGGAACACGAACTGTGCGTACGCAGTGCGCAGTACTGCGCGGCGGTTGATCAGCCCGCCTTGGTAGAAGGACTTGCTGAAGGTCAGCGTCGAAGACTTCGCAATGACCGTCTTGTCCAGGTCGAAGAAGGCGGCTGTGCGCGGCAAGAAGCGGTTTTCCACAAGGCAGAGCATAGGGGGACACCATTCGGCGTAAACCCCGGCGCGTGGGTTTGCTTGAGAAGGCTCTCGGGTACACCATGGAAGTCACGGATCGTTCGCGACCGTGCTAACCCGGTCCGGCTCCTCCCCCCCCGAGTCGGCCGTGGGGACGACCCCCGCTCTCCCCCCCGGCGGGGGTCGTCGCATGTCCGGACGCGTTTCTTCCGTTCGGGATCAAGCATTCCGCCTCCTTTTCAGCTGCGACGGCTCGCTGGCCGGTCCGCCTGGGTCCACCATGACTCGTAACTGTGCGTAGCGGAAGGGGTGCGCTCCGGGAGTCGCCGGTATGGGCGACGGAGTTATTCACAACGGCGGAGTTATCCACAGTTTTCAAGCAAGATCCACACGATTTTCCGCATCGCTGCACGGTGATTCCAGCCGCGAAGTCCGCGGGTTGTGGAATCGCCGGTCCCGGAACACTCCAGGGCACCGCGAACCACGACGGAGGTGCAGTGAGAAGGGGGAGAGATCGTGGTCGGGACCCTTGCGCGGGATCTTCTGCCTGCCGCCGGAGCGCGGCGGGGCGGACCGCTGATCGTGACCGAGGACGTGGAACTGCTCGACGACCTGCTGCGGCTGTGCGCCGCGGCGGGGGCGGAACCGGAAGTGCGCCCCTCGCCGCCCGAGGACAGGGGCGGCTGGGAGCGGGCCCCGATGGTCCTCGTGGGCGACGACGCCGCCCGGCGATGCAAAGGGACGGTACGCAGGCGGGGCGTGATGCTCGTCGGCCGGGGACAGGACGTTCCGGAGGTCTGGCGTCGCGCCGTGGAGATCGGGGCCGAGTACGTGCTGCGGCTGCCCGAATCGGAGAGCTGGCTGGTCGACCAGATCGCCAACGCGGCGGAGGGCGTGGGGCGGCCGGCACTCACCGTGGGGGTGATCGGCGGCCGGGGCGGCTCGGGCGCGTCCACGCTGGCCTGCGCCCTCGCGGTGACCGCGGCGGGAGCAGGGCGGCGGACGATGCTCGTCGACGGCGATCCGCTCGGCGGTGGCATCGACGTACTGCTCGGCGGCGAACGGGCCGAAGGCATGCGCTGGCCGGACTTCGCCCACTCCAAGGGGCGGGTAGGCGGGGGAGCGCTGGAGGAGTCGCTGCCCGAGCTGCACGGGCTGCGAGTGCTCAGCTGGGGCCGTGACGACTGGGTGGTCATTCCGCCGCAGGCCATACAGGCCGTGCTGGCCGCCGCGCGCCGGCTCGGCGGGGTCGTGGTGGTCGACCTGCCGCGCCGGTTCGACGACGCGGCGGCCGAGGCGCTCGCGCAGCTGGACCTCGGGCTGCTGGTGGTGCCTGGCGAGCTCCGTGCCGTCGCCGCGGCGAAGAGGGTCGCGTCGATGGCCGGGGCGATCCTCGATGACCTGCGGGTGGTGTCCCGCGGGCCGTACGCGGCGGGCCTCGACGCGCCGTGGGTGGCGCAGGCGCTGGGGCTGCCGCTCGCCGGTGAACTCCCGCTCGACACCGGGCTGCTGGCCGCCCAGGACGGCGGTGCGCCGCCGGGGAGCAGTGCCCGCGGCCCGCTGGCCAGGTTCTGCACGGCCTTCTGGGAGCGGGCCCTCGCGCCGGAGAGCGTGGCGGGAAGCGCCGGGGGAGGCGCGTCATGACGGAGACCTTGCTCGATGCCGTACGGCAGCGGCTCGCGCAGAGCGGTGCGGCGCCGACACCGGCTGGGGTGGCGGCCGCGCTGCGCGCCCAGGGAAGGCTGCTCGGTGATGCCGAAGTGCTCGGTGTGGCGGATGAATTGCGCGGGGAGCTGGTCGGTACGGGGCTGTTGGAGCCGCTGCTCGCCGATCCGGCGGTGACGGATGTGCTGGTGTCCGCTCCGGACCGGGTGTGGGTGGACCGGGGCGGTGGTCTCGAACTCACCGGGGTGACCTTCACGGACGCCGCCGCGGTGCGCAGGCTGGCGCAGCGGCTGGCCGCCGTGGCGGGGCGGCGGCTGGACGACGCCCGTCCCTGGGTGGACGCGCGACTGCCGGACGGAACGCGTATGCACGCAGTTCTGCCGCCGGTGTCCGTCGGCTCGACGTGTCTGTCACTGCGCGTCGTGCGGCCCAGGGCCTTCTCGCTGGCGGAGCTGGTGGCGGCGGGGACGGTCCCGCCGGGCGGCGACCGGGTGCTGCGAGCCCTGGTGGAGGCCAGGGTCTCGTACCTGATCAGCGGTGGTACGGGGGCCGGGAAGACGACCTTGCTGTCCAGCCTGCTGGGAGTGGTCGGGGAACGGGAGCGGATCGTGCTCGCCGAGGACTCTGCGGAACTGCGACCGGACCACCCTCACGTGGTGCGGCTGGAATCGCGCCCTGCCAACCAGGAAGGGGCGGGCCGGGTGACGCTCCGGGATCTGGTGCGGCAGGCGCTGCGGATGCGGCCTGACCGGCTGGTGGTCGGAGAGGTGCGGGGCGCCGAGGTCACCGAGCTCCTGGCCGCCCTGAATACCGGCCATGAGGGTGGCTGTGGAACGGTTCACGCCAATGCCGCCGAGCACGTACCGGCCCGTCTGGAGGCACTGGGGACGGCGGCGGGGCTGGACCGGACGGCGCTCCACAGTCAGTTGGCGGCGGCGCTGTCGGTGGTGGTCCATCTGGCGCGGGACCGGGCGGGGCAGCGGCGGATCGCCGAGGTGCAGGTTCTGGAGCGGGACGCGGCGGGGCTGGTGGTGACCGTGCCTGCGTTGCGCTGGGGTGCGGACGGATTTGTGCGGGAGCGGGGCTGGGAGCGGCTGCGATCGCTGATCGGGGGTGCTCGGTGACCGGGGAAGCGCCGTCGGGACTGTCGGTGGGCCTGAGCTGTGTGGTGGCTCTGTGCGCCGGGGTGGCGGCCTGGCTGGTGGTGGCGCGGGACCAGGGTCGGCGGCGGGCCGGTGCGCTGTTCACCGGCCGGGTGGAGGCCCGGACGGCGTGGTGGGAGCGGGCCGGGGCGCGGGTGCGGCAGCGGTTGGCGGGGCGGTGGGAGTGGCTCTGCCCCGTGGTGGCTTCGGCCGTAGCGGTGCTCGGGCAGTCGGTGCTGCCGTTGCCGGCCGGACTGGTGGCGGTGCCGTTGGTACGGAGATGGCTGCGGCGGCGGGCTCGGGACAAGGAACAGGAGCGCCGTGCGGCCGGAGTGGTGGCGCTGTGCGGCGCGGTCGTCGGCGAGCTGAGGGCTGGTCGCGAACCTGGGCAGGCGCTGCTCGTGGCCGTCCACGACACCGGGGCACTGGGGGCGGCGGAGGTCGGTGTGTCCGCCGCGGCACGGTTCGGCGGGGATGTTCCCGCGGCGCTCCGGCAGGCGGCGCGCGAGCCGGGGCTGGACGGGCTCGCCGGGGTGGCGGCCTGCTGGCGGGTGGCGGTGGACGGTGGGGCCGGGCTTGCTGCGGGACTGGATCGCCTGGAGGGCGCGTTACGGGCCGAACTGCGCGGCCGGGCGGAACTGCGGGCCCAGTTGGCGGGGGCCTGGTCGACGGTGACCGTACTGGCGCTGCTGCCGGTGCTGGGGATCGGGCTCGGAGCGGCGCTCGGGGCCGATCCGTTGCGGGTGCTGCTGCACACCCCGGCCGGGCTGGCCTGTCTGGTGACCGGCGGGCTGCTGGAGGCCGCCGGGCTCCGCTGGGCCGCCCGGATCGTGCGGGCGGGGGAGACGGGATGAGCGCGGCAACCGGTGGGGCGGTTCAGCAGCTGACGGCGATGTGCGCGATGTCGGGGGCGGTCATGGTGATGGCCCTTGCTCTGGCCGGGCTGCGACGCCAGCGGGCGGCGCGTCGTCGGGGCGAGGCTCTGATGGCGGTCGGCGGGCGGAAGAAGACCCGGATCCGGCTCGGGCGCGCAGGCGGAGGCGCGGTGTCCGGTTCCCGGGCGAAGGAGTGGGCCGCGCCGCTGGGAGTGGTGGCGGCGGGATGGGTCCTTGCAGGTGGACTGCTGGGGTGCCTGACCGGCCTGGCCGGGGCGTACGGAGCCCGGCGATGGCAGCGGGCCCGGCGAGGACGTGCAACGGCGCCCGGGCTTGCGCGGGAGGCCGAGGTACGGCGTCAGCTTCCGCTGGTGGCCGATCTGTTGGCTGCCTGCCTGTCCGCCGGGGCCGGGCCCCGGGAGGCGGCGGAGGCGGTGGGCGAGTCACTGGGCGGGCCGGTCGGCGCACGGCTGGCGCGGGTGGCCGCGGAGATCCGTCTGGGCGGCGACCCTTCGGCTGCCTGGGGGAGGTTCGGGGTGATACCGGGAGCCGGTCCGCTGGCCCGCTGCCTGGACCGTGCAGGAACGACCGGGGCGCCGGCGGCGGAGCCGGTGGCGCGGCTGGCCGAGGCGATGCGGGCGGAACGGGCGAGTGCGGCCGTGGCGCGGGCCCAGCGAGCGGGTGTGGAGGTCACCGCTCCGGTCGGGCTCTGCTTCCTCCCCGCCTTTCTGCTGGTCGGGGTGGCGCCGGTGGTGATCGGCCTGGCGACCGGACTACTGCTCACCGGGTGACCGAAAAGTATGCGTACAAAAACTTTCAGGATGAATCGATAGTTTCACGGGGGTTTGAAATGGTGCGGCGAATCAAGAGCTGGGTACGGGGCATGGCGCGCCGAGCCCGGTCGGACGACGGAATGACGACTTCCGAATACGCGGTGGGAACCATCGTTATCTTGGGGCTATCTATCTCTTAAGTCACATGAGTTATGTCTTCGTATCTCTATGTGCCTTAAAGCTATCCAAGGGGATTTAGTGACGTCTGTTGTAACTGTTCCATCGGCTCTCAGATTCATGGGCGAGAGAGCCGTATCGCCGAGGAACGGAACGACCTTCTGGGTCGTGGTTGACACCCGCTACGAGCTGCACCCCGCCGCCAGCGCGTTCATCGCATCCTTCCGGGACAAAGGCGCCTCGGTGAACACCCAACGCACCTACGCGATCCGGGTCGCCCAGTACCTCACGTGGTGCGCGGTCTTCGGGGTCGACTGGGGCGATCCGACGTTCCGCCAGCTCAGCTCATTCAAGTCGTGGCTGGTCGAGGAGCCTCTTCCGCCGCGAGGGCGGAAGCAGCCGACAAAGCGGCGCTATCGGACGAAGAGCACGGCGAACGCCATCTTGACGACCGTCTGCGGGTTTCTCCGCTTCTGCGGGCTCCGGGACTACGCTCCGGCCACCGTCGTCTCGAAGTTGACGCAGCCAAAGCTGCTGACCTTCGTGTCCCCCGGCCACGACCTGGGCGAGGACGGACAGTTCCGCTCGATCAACGCCCGCACGCTCAAGTACAAGGTCGCTGTCCCAGGATACGAGTGGCTCAATCGTGCGCAGGTGGATGCCATCATCGCTTCCGCTCAGCACGCACGCGACAGGTTCCTGGTGCAGCTGATGGCTGCCACGGGCGTGCGCATTGGCGAAGCACTCGGCATGCGGCGGCAGGACATGCATCTGCTGCCAGACTCGCGATCTGTCGGATGCTCCGTGGCGGGCCCACACGTTCATGTGGTGCGGCGCGAGGACAACGCGAACGGTGCAGTGGCGAAGGCCCGACAGCCGCGGTGGATCCCGGTGGACGAGGAGTTCGCCGGCGCCTATGCGGCCTACCAGCACGAGCGTGACGAGGTGGCGGAGGCAGGGGTGTCGGACTTCGTCTTCGTCAATCTCTTCCGCGCGCCGCTCGGGGCTCCGATGAAGTACCCCTCGACCTATGAGCTGTTCAAACGTCTCGCCAAGCTGGCCGGGTTCGAGGCGAATCCGCACATGTGTCGCCACCACGCAGCCACCGAGTGGATCCGCGCCGGGGTGGGACGGGATGTCGTGCAGGGCTTCATGGGGCACGTCTCGCCGGTCTCGATGAACCCCTATGTTCACGCCAGCGACGAGGAGAAGCGAAAGGCTGTCGAGATGGTCGCTGCACGCCGGGAGACCGTCAAGTGACCACCGTCGTTGCGCCTTCCCGACTCATAGAGGCCCGCCACCGCAGCCTCGCCGACCGCATGGATGAGTGGACCGCGTGGCTCTCCGCGCGCGTTGATCGCAACTGGCGCCCCAGCGAATGGCAGCACGAACTGATGCTGTTCCGGGGAGACCCAGCCAATCCCCTCACCGCAGTCCGCAAATGCACCGTCAAGGCCTGCCCCACTATCACCGTTGGCCGGACCTTCTGCAGTGACTGCTCGCGGGATTTCGAACGCCTCGGAAAGCCAGACCTCGCCGCGTTCCAGGCCAGCCATCAACCGGACCGCAACCGGGTCTACGGGTTCGCTGCGATCTGCTGGGCTGCAAACGGTCACTGCGGTCGCGACAGCTCCACGCATGGGCTTTGCGCTGCCCACTACTCCCGCTGGAAGACCAGTTCGGGCCGCAACCCCGAGCTGGAGCTCGCTTTCTGGGCAGAGAGCCAGAAGCCCTTCGCCGCGCTTGAGCCGTGCGAGGTCGGGGGATGTCTCTACCAGAGAACCGTGATCAACGAGCTTTGTCCGGATCACCGCAGGCAGTGGCGGAACCACTTCAAGGCCACGGGGACAGCCGACGGTAAGACCGTGAGGAAAGCGTGGGCGAGGACCATCGCCCCTTACCTACAAGCCCCGGATTTCTCGCTCGCTCCGCTGAGCGACCTGGCCCGACTGGAGCTTCTGTATGTCTTGCAGCGGGGAAGCCTGCGCGGCAAGAAGCTTGAACCAGCGCCGATCCGTTTCGCGGTCAGGCACCTGGCGGACCTGCCGAGCATCGCTCTGGCCGGCGAGTCCTTCCGTATGCCCAAGGCTGGCGAGACCAATCACAGCGGCAACCGCGGCGCCCTCCTGCGTGAAATTCAGAATCAACTGCGTTTCGCCCTTGAGGAGTTCCAGGGCATCAAGCCGACTGACCACCTTGTCTGGGACCTGACCGCCGTCGGAGTCGTTCGACGAGACTCCAATCCCAAAAAGAACCGTCGAAACCCCGGCACGATGGACTTCGGGAAGATCGAAGTGGTGTGGCTGCGTGACCTGCTCATGCAGTGGGCAACCGATACACATCCGGTCAGCCGGGACATCTGGTTCCACTACCGGGTCTGCGTTCTGGCGTCCCAAACGCTCGCCCAGCGTCCCGGCGGGGGTCGTGACCCTTCCATGCTGAAGTTCACCGACATGGCCGCTGTGATCAAGTCCATCGAAGCGATGACCAAAGCCGACGGCACGCCGCTGAAGTCGAAGAGCAAGGCGATCTACGCGACGAAGTTCTTCGACTTCCTGGAGTGGGGGCGCAACCATGACCTGCTGGAGGACCTGTCGCAGAAGTTCGGACGCCACAGGGACCACAACATCTCCTACCGGGATGAGGAGAACGAAGAGCAGATCGGGAAGAGCATCCCAGAGTCGGTGATCCGGCAGCTGGACGCGCACGTCGACCAGCTCGGAGATGGGATGCCCTACGGACCCATGGCCACCGAGGATGTGAAGGCCATGGCCAAAACCTTCTACTTCCTCCTGCGCGATACCGGCCGACGGCCCTACGAGATCGGCAGTCTGTTCCTGGACTGCCTTGAGAAGGACGGCGAGGACTGGCAACTCATCTGGGACAACCACAAGGCCGGCCGCTACCGACGGCGCCTGCCGATCACGCAGACCACGGTTGACATCGTCCTGACCTGGAAGAAGCGGCGACTGGGCATGAATGTCCCTGAGGGAAGCGGTGAGTACCTATTTCCGGCCCGTACCGCGGAGAGCGAGTACGACCATCCCATCAGCGTCGACATCTGGCAGTTCATCAGGACCTGGGCCGACGCCATCCCCGTACTGGACTCCGAGCTCCCCGGCCCCGACGGCGCCCCCGCACCCTTCGAGCGCAAGCGCGTATTCCCTTACGCCTTCCGGCACTCGTACTGCCAGCGCCACGCCGACGCCGATGTTCCCCAAGATGTCCTTCAGTCCCTCATGGATCACGTCAGCCCAACCACGACGTCCGGGTACTACAAGGTATCGCTCAAGCGGAAGCGGGAGGCGATCAAAGCCGTCCGGGCACATGTCACAGACCGCCTGGGCAACCCCGCACCCATGACCTCCAACCTCGCCTACGAACAGCGATCGGTGGCCGTGGCCTGGGGCAATTGCATCGAGCCGAACAACGTGAAGGCGGGCGGCGCCGCCTGCCCGATCCGTCACCAGTGCGCCGGCTGCCCGTCCTACCGGCCTGACCCGTCCTACCTGCCGGCTATCGAGGACCACATCCGGGCGCTCAAGGCCGACCGCGAGGCTGCCCGGGACGCTGGGGTCGCCCAATTCGTGGTCAACAACTTCAACGACCAGATCGAGGCATACCAGGGCGTGAGAGAAAATCAGAAACGCAGGCTGGAGGCCATGACACCCCAGGAGAGGCAGGAAGTAGAGGAGGCCGCAGCCGTTCTGCGCAAGGTCCGTGCTGGATCCAAGGCTCGAACCGTCACACTGGGGCTACCGACCCTGGGGCCGCCGAAGGAGACAGCCGAGTGAGCGCCGAAGCCAAGCGCAGGCCAGCCGACGTCCTGCGTGAAGCGCGCCGCAAGGACAGCCAGGTAAAGCGGGCCCGCGTCTTCGCCCGCGTCGATGAGATGAAGGCCGCCGGCCAGGCCATCACTTGTACCAGCGTCGCAAGAGCGGCCGAGGTGTCCGTCTGGCTCGTCTACCAGCCGGAGATCAAGCAATACATCGACAGAGCTCGAAACCAGCAGGAGCTCGCCCATGACCACAGTGCCGAGGCGGGCACGGTGGTGAGCCAGGGGAGTCTAGCGGTCGATCTCCAGCTCGCGAGGTCCGAGTTGAAGGCGGTACTGAAGGAGCGTGACGAACTCAGAGATGCGCTCCGGCGGAAGCTCGGTCAGCAACTGGAGGAATCCGCGACGGAAGACGTCGTCGTCCGCGTCAACACGCTGGAGGAGACGCTTCGCCGCCGCGAAGAGGAGTTTGGGGTGTTGCAGGCCGAGCGAGACCGGCTCCAGGAGGAATTGAGCGAGCTTCAGGACGACTTGATCGCGTCCCAGGACGCGAGGAGGCGGCTGATGCAGCAGGTCAATCGTTCTCAAGCTTCGGAGTAGTCCCGTCGGTGGCAAGCAGCCTTCTGGTACTGGACAGCCAAGCCGAGCGCCGCCAGGTCCAGCAGGTGGAGCGCCGCCCAACTCGTGCTCAAGATGATGCCGAGCCGGTCGTAGTCCGTGAAGACGAGCGATCACCCATTCCAGTGCGGTGATGACGTGTTCGGGCTACAGGCCGGTGCGCGGGGTGGGCTCGACCAGCAGCGTCGGGCATTGAGCGACGGCGCGGTCGGCGGCCCACCGGTGATCGAACCTGCGGTTGGCGAAGTGCGAGCTGGAAACCCGGGGGTGGAGGAGCTGGAAGACGGCCCGCAGCAGCGGCGTTTATCCGGACTGAGAACAGCGACCCGGCCCCAATCTGAGTCCGACATCCGTACGCGATGGTGCACGAGGCAGCCGTACGCCGTCTGCGTGGCAGCCTCAACTCGCTCCAGCGGCCACCTGAGCGCGTGTGCTTTCCCCTCCTGGAAGGAAGGAAGTATCGGCGAACGTACTCAACCGCGGCAGGACAATTCCTTGATTCGGATCGCACTGGGTTGAATTTCGTCCGCACTCCGGCCTGCGTTCGGCAGGCGGTCCCGAAATGCTTTTAGCCACTTACCGCTGCTTACGTACTTCATCAGGGCGTCACGAAGGCGTGTGCAATCCTCATGGTGACCCTTGGGGAGGGCGATGCCGTATTGGCTGGGCCCACCGATGCTGAGGTCCGGGACGACCTTGAACTGGTCGTCTTCTAGCGCCCACGCAGAGAGCGACAGAGTGTCCGCGGCGATCGCGCTGAATTCCCCTCGCTGTAAGGCTTCGACGCAGGAACGGAAGCCTGGCTTTTCTCTCACGTCGATTTCCTTATCTGCGAAATTTTTCATGATCACCGCGGCTATTGAATCCTCCTGCACGCAGATGGTCCCGTGGTTAAAGTCTTCGAGCCTAATGATTTTCTGCGTCGTTTCATTGGCCTGTACTAGGAAGCCTAGCCTGCCAGAAGCGATGGGCCCCACGAAGTCAACTTTTTCCATGCGCTCCCCCGTCATGGCGAGCGCGGAATTTAGGTCCACCTCACGTTTCTGTAAAGAGCGCATCTGGTCTTGCCTCGGAATATCGACGCGGATCGGCCTCGATTTGATATTTGCCTCTTTCAGTAGCTCCCCTACCACATCCAGACTAAAGGCCGAGAAGCTGCCCCACGTGGGGCTTAGCATAACAGAATTATCTGATTCGCTCTCCAATCCGACCAGCACTTTGTCGTCGCTGAAAAGACTTGAATTGGAATTTGTCAGTAGGTCACCCAGCAGTGGGGGGAGTAGAGCCACAGCGGATAACACTATTGTGGCTGTAATATTTCTCGCCCTCATGCGGCGGAGTGAGGCTGAATCTGTTTTCGCAGCCGGTGCCGGTGTGCCAGCCGTGGACGGTGCCTCCGGCTCTCTGGCCGGCCCTCGAACCAGAGAGAGCTCGCCGACTGCACCGACAGAGCGCCGCTGCGGACGTGGGAGGCCGAGCCCGTCTAGCTCTTTGTCGACGTGGCGGTGCACCTCGTCCAGGGTGAGTGGACCAGGAACTGTCAGGGCTTGGAGCATCGACCCGGTGAACGCCGTATGGGCGGCGCCGGGCGGGGCATGGGAGGGGGCAGTGGCCGTAGTGGAGGTCAGCGTGTAGGTACCAGTCAGGTTCAACTGTCCCAGGGCCAGTCCCCTTGGTCCGGCCATAGCTGAGATCGCCTTGCCGGCAAAGCAGCAATCCAGCACGAGCACCCGGGCCTTGGCGCGAGCTCCACCGACCATCCGTTTCACGAGGTCGAGCTGGATGGCGGACCAACTGACGTTCTGGTTGTCGGTTCCGGTGAGGGCGAAGTGCAGCAGCCCGGCTTCGTCGAGCAGGCCGTGCCCGCAGTAGTAGACCAGCAGCAGGTCCTCGCACTCACGAACGGCTTGCGACAGCGCCGCGCCGACAGTGGCCTGGTCCTTCGGGTCGGCCACCACCACGCAGTGTTCGGGCGCGAACACACCATGAACCGGGTGAGTGAGGGTTCGCCGCAATGCGTCCAGGTTCGCCTGCACGGCGGGGATATCAGGCAACTCGGGGTCGTGGAACGTACCAGTCCCGATGAGTACCGCCCGGCTGGTCGCACGCGCAGGGAAGCGTGTGCCAGTCACCGGGACTGTGAACCTGGCGCCGGAAACTGTTCCGCGATCTCCCGTAGGAGGGCCTGAGGGTCGGCTGCGCGCTGAACGTCCACCTCGATCCGGCGCCCGTCCTCAGCACTGATTGTGATCTTCATGTCGGTGCCGCGAGAGGTGAGCCAGGTGCACACCGATTGGATGAGCACGGCCAGGATGCCGCCGGAGCCGAGCGCCACCGTCAGGAGCTCCACGGCGGAACCCATGTGGCCAGGGAGGGGAGGCTGTCGTTGGAGCCGCACCCGGCCGCGCAGATCATCCTCAGACACCAGCCAGTCACGCAGCGCGATCACATGCGGCTCGGCTCCCGACTCTCCTAAGCCCTCGACAGCCACTCTCAGTTCCGCTCCGGCGGGCATTCCTGACACCGCAACCCCCTAAAAATGAAGGCACTTGATCGAGTCATCATGGCACGCAGGAGTCGCGCCGAACCCGAGAAACCCCACTACCGGATGCTGGCGATCGTGGGGACCACCCATCTTCAGGCCCGGGACCTGGACCACGGCCACGAGCTGGGCAACCGGTGCGTCGACACCCTTGCCCTGCGTCCAGTCCTCCCGGGCGAAGGACTACGTTCGCGAGTTCAACACCACCCTCGGATCCAGGCGGCGCGAGCCGACCGCGCGCCTGGCCAGCATCAAGGAGTCCAGCTGGGTATGTCCCTCACGTGACTTAGATCGGCCTGGGCATCTGATCTGCGCGTTCGCTTGACACCCCTAGATAACGGCCTCGGCCTGCGCTTTCGCGGCGGTGCTCTACAAGGTGGTCACCAGCCAGCCGGTCATGGCCGCGTTGCAGTCGCTGCTGAAGGAAGCGCTCGATGCGAAGTTCTGACAGGGACCGGGGCGCGGTGACGGCGGAGGCGGCCATGGCGATTCCGGTGCTGGTGGTGTTCGCGCTGACGCTGGTCTGGGCGCTGATGGCCGCCTCCGCCCAGATCCGGTGCGTGGACGCGGCGCGGGCCGGGGCAAGGGCGGCGGCCCGTTCGGAGCCGGAGCCCCAGGCCCTGGAGGCCGCCCGCTCGGCGGCCCCGGACGGGGCAGAAGTAGCACTGGAGCGGACGGGGGAGCTGTGGCGGGTACGCGTGGCGGCGCCGATGCCGGGACCGGGGCCGCTGGCCCTGACACTGCACGCGGAGGCGGCCGCGCTGGCCGAGGACACGGTGGGGGCGTCGCCATGACTCCGACGGGCGGGCGGGGACGGGCCGTGGTTTCCGTGCGGACGCGCGCTGCAGGACCGGTCGGGCTCCGCGCGGTGGGCCCGGTGCGGCTCGATGCGGCGGTTCTGGTTCGGGGTACGGAGGCCGTCCTGGTCCGGCTCCGTGAGGCTTTCCTCGCCCGGTCGGCCGAGGCTGTCCTGGTCCGGGTGCGCGGGGCTGTCCCGGTCCGGGTGCGCGGGGGTGGACGGCCGGTGGGCGGGGACCGGGGGCTGGCCACGGTGTGGGTGGCGATGACGACGGCCACGTTGTGCGCGGTGTTCGCGGTGGTGCTGGCCCTCGGCCAGATGGTGGTCGTCCGGCACCGGGCGGGCGGTGCCGCGGATCTGGCGGCCCTGGCCGCGGCCGACCGCTCCCTGAGGGGGCCCGAGGAGGCGTGCGCGGCTGCCGGGAAGGTGGCCGCGGCGCAGGGAGCGGCGGTGGTCCGGTGCACGGTGAGCGGGGAGATCGCCGATGTGACGGCCCGGGTCGCCCTCGGGCCGTACGCACCGGAGGTCAGGTCCCGGGCCGGTCCTCCGGCGGCCGCTCCCGTCGCCCGTGGGGCCGCTCCCCCGGTCCGGCCGCTTCCGGTTCCCCGGGGGTCGGAGGGGCGGACCGCAGCAGCTCGGTGAGGAGGCGCACGGCGCCGCGTTTGTGCAGCGGTTCATTGCCGTTGCCGCACTTGGGGGACTGCACGCAGGACGGGCAGCCCGCCTCGCACTCGCAGGAGGAGATCGCCTGACGGGTCGCGGTCAGCCAGGCACGGGCGGTGTGGAAGGCCCGCTCGGCGAACCCGGCACCGCCCGGGTGGCCGTCGTAGACGAAGACCGTGGGCAGCAGGGTGTCGGGGTGCAGCGGTACGGAGACGCCGCCGATGTCCCATCGGTCGCAGGTGGCGAAGAGCGGCAGCATCCCGATCGACGCGTGCTCCGCGGCGTGCAGGGCACCGCCGAGGATCTCCGGGTTGATGCGGGCGGCGTCGAGCTGGTCCTCGGTGACCGTCCACCAGACGGCGCGGGTGCGCAGGGTGCGGGGTGGCAGGTCCAGTTTGGTCTCGCCGAGAACCTCGCCGGTGATCAGCCGGCGCCGCAGGAAGGAGACGACCTGGCTGGTGACCTCCACCGAGCCGTAGCAGAGCCGCCCGTCACCCCACGGGATCTCGGTGTCGGTCTCCAGGACGGCGATCGAGGTGGTGTCGCGTGCGGTGGTCGAGTACGGCGGGACGGCCTCCTCGACCAGGGCCACCGCGTCCTCCAGGTCGAGCTTGCGGACCAGGTAGGTGCGGCCCTGGTGGAGGTGGACGGCGCCTTCGTGGACGGAGGTGTGCGCGGCCGATTCGTCGACGGTGCCCAGCAGCCGGCCGGTGCCCTCTTCGACGATCTGGACGGGGCGGCCGCCCCCGCCGCGGATGTCGGTGAGGTCGGCGGCGCGTTCACGGCGGGTCCAGTGCCAGCCCGACGCCCGCTTCCGCAGCAGCTTCGCGGCCTCCAGCTGCGGCAGCAGCCCGGCCGCGGCAGGGCTGAAGAGTTCCAAGTCGGGTTCGGTGAGCGGAAGCTCCGAGGCGGCGGCGCACAGATGGGGGGCGAGTACGTACGGGTTGTCGGGATCGAGGACGGTCGACTCCACGGGCTGCTGGAACAGCGCCTCGGGGTGGTGGACGAGATAGGTGTCCAGCGGGTCGTCGCGGGCCACCAGGACGGCCAGGGCGCCCTCGCCGGAGCGTCCGGCGCGGCCCGCCTGCTGCCACAGCGACGCCCTGGTGCCGGGATAGCCCGCGATGACGACGGCGTCGAGGCCGGAGACGTCGATGCCGAGTTCGAGGGCGGTGGTGGCGGCCAGCCCGAGCAGCTGCCCGGAGTGCAGGGCGCGCTCCAGGGCCCGGCGCTCCTCGGGGAGGTAGCCCCCGCGATAGGCGGCGACCCGGTCCGGCAGGGAGCGGTCCACCTCGGCGAGGCGCTCCTTGGCGATGACGGAGATCAGCTCGGCTCCGCGCCGGGAGCGTACGAAGGCGACGGAGCGGACGCCCTGGACGGTGAGATCGGTGAGGAGGTCCGCGGTCTCGGCGGTGGCGGTACGCCGGACGGGGGCGCCCTTCTCGCCGTTCAGCTCGGTCAGGGGCGGCTCCCACAGCGCGAAGACCAGCTCACCGCGGGGCGAGGAGTCGTCGGCGACCTCCTGGACCGGCAGACCGGTGAGGCGGCCCGCCGCCACGGAGGGTTCCGCCGCGGTGGCGGAGGCGAGGAGGAAGACGGGATCGGCGCCGTAGCGGGCGCACAGGCGACGCAGGCGGCGTATCACCTGGGCGACGTGGGAGCCGAAGACCCCGCGGTAGGTGTGGCACTCGTCGATCACGACGAAGCGCAGCGCGCGCAGGAAGGAGGACCAGCGGGGATGGGACGGGAGTATTCCGCGGTGCAGCATGTCGGGGTTGGTCAGGACGTAGTTGGCGTACTGCCGCACCCACTCGCGTTCCTCGACCGGGGTGTCGCCGTCGTAGACCGCGGGCCGGACGGCGTTGCCGAGCGGCGCCGCGAGCCGTTTCACGGCTCGCAGCTGATCGGCGGCCAGGGCCTTGGTGGGGGCCAGGTACAGGGCGGTGGCGCCGCGGCCGTTCGGGGCCTCGGAGCCGTCGAGCAGGGCGCTGAGGACCGGGGCCAGGTAGGCGAGCGACTTGCCGGAGGCCGTGCCTGTGGCGATCACCACGGATTCGCCGTCCAGGGCGTGCTCGGCGGCGGCCGACTGGTGCGCCCACGGGTGATCGATTCCGGCCTTCGTGATCGCGGCGACGACTTCCGGCCGGATGCGATCGGGCCATGTGGCATGGGTCCCCTCGCGCGGGGGCAATTGCTCCGTATGAGTGATGCGCGCGGACCGGCCCGCCACGGCGGCGAGCCGGTCCAGGACCATGGCGGGAGAGGGTCTGGGGTCGCTGTTCCCGGGTGGTCGACCGGGGCGGTGATTCTTGGCCATCGACACCGAGTGTGTCACCGGCGTGACGGACAATGGCCCCAAGGCGTCGTGCATGGCTGCTGGTAAGTGATTGAATGCCATCGCGGCTGGCGATCCGTTCCCCGGCTCCGCCGGGGAGACCGAGGGGCGACCGCTCGATAGCAAGGTGCTGGAGGATCCGTGGACCTGTCCTTGTCGACTCGCAATGTGTCCGGCCCTGGTGGCGACCGTACGGTCGTCGAGGTCGGTGGCGAGATTGATGTGTATACCGCGCCCAAGCTGCGCGAGCAGTTGGTCGAGTTGGTGAATGACGGCAGCTACCACTTGGTTGTCGACATGGAAGGCGTCGATTTCCTCGACTCCACCGGCCTCGGCGTGCTCGTGGGCGGCCTGAAGCGTGTCCGGGCCCATGAGGGCTCGCTGCGCCTGGTCTGCAACCAGGAGCGCATTCTCAAGATCTTCCGGATCACCGGTCTGACCAAGGTGTTCCCGATCCACACCACGGTCGACGACGCCGTGGCGGCCACCGACTGACCGTCGGTCCGCAGCTGGATCACCGGCCGGATGGCGGGGCGCTCGTAGGAGCGTCGGCCAGTCGGCCGGTGAGGCGTTGGCCGGTGACCCGGCCGGTCCGCGGCCCGGCCGGCCTCCGGGCGGGCCGGTGTTCGGCCGTGCCGGGCCGGGTCGGGTCGGGTCGGGTCGGCCTCTGGCCGGTTCGGTGGTGGTCGATCGCCTGCGGCGAGCCGGTGGGCTACGACGCGACCGCCGTACCGCCGGTGCTTCAGGATGGAAGCCCGGAAGATGGAACCCGGAAGTAGGAACAGGGACGCCGGGCCGTGCGCCCGGGGCCCCGGATGCACGCCCGTACGTCTGAGGGGGATCGCATGACCACCGTTGAACTCCGCTTCAGTGCCCAGCCCGAACACGTCAGGACGGCCCGCCTCGTGGCAGCCGCCGTGGCACGCCGGGCGGGGATCGACGAAGCCGTGCTCGACGAGGTCAGGCTCGCCGTCGGCGAGGCCTGCAGCCGCGCGGTCGGGCTGCACCGCAGCCATGGCATCACCGCCCCCGTGTCCGTCGCCCTGATCGAGGAGGAGAAGTCCTTCTCCGTCGAGGTCAGCGACGGAGTACCGGGGCCGGGGGCGGATTCCGTCTCCGGCGGGCCGGGTGGCGCCGCACGCGGTGCCACGGCGGGCCCGGTGGGGCTCGACGAGCCGGATCGCGAGAGCGAAGCGGACGGCGAGGACGAGATGGGGCTCGCGGTCATCAGCGGCCTCGTCGACGACGTGGAGGTGTGGTCGGGGGCCGACGGCGGAGTGATCCGTATGAGCTGGCCGAAGACGCCCGCGCCCGTACTGCCGTAGCCGTCATGCCGTAACCGCACCGCCGTAACCGCACTGCCGTAATGCCGCCGGACTTTCTTGATCCGGCGCTGATCCGGTGCCCGTCCGGTGCTGATCCGGTGCCCGTTCCGTAGTGATCCGGTTTTTCGAGGCCCTGCTGAGCAGGGCCTCTTTCGTTCATTCCTGATCAACGATCCGGGTAAAATGCGTCTGCTCCATTACTGCATTCGGGTCGATCCCGGGGTGCGATCATTTATCGGTCGGTCGGTCGAGGGTAATGACATTTACCCGCACGCTGTTTTGATCGGCTCCCGCTCCCTACAATTCGTCCACGTCTTGAGCGCTGAGCTTCAAGGAGGACGTATGGCGGAGTTCTTCAACACCCCACTGGCCGTACTGGCGCAAGAATCCTCATTCTCAGCACCCTCCGGCCGGTCCGTTTCCACGGCGGCCGTGGTCCTCACCGACAGCAATCGGGTCATCGTGGTCGGTGTCGCGGTCGTCGCCCTTGCCGCGCTGGTGGTTGCCGGGCTGCTGGCGCGCCAGGTGCTGGCGGCCGGCGAGGGAACCGACCGCATGAAGTCGATCGCGGCTGCCGTCCAGGAAGGCGCGAACGCCTATCTGGCCCGGCAGCTGCGTACGGTCGGTGTCTTTGCCGTAGTGGTTTTCTTCCTGCTTCTGCTGCTCCCGGCCGACAGCTGGTCGCAGCGTGCGGGCCGTTCGTTGTTCTTCCTGGTGGGTGCGATTTTCTCGGCGGCCACCGGATACATCGGTATGAGACTCGCCGTGCGCAGCAATGTCCGAGTGGCGGCTGCTGCGCGTGAGGCGACTCCCGCGGAGGGAGAGCCGGAAAAGGATCTCACCGCCGTTTCGCACCGGGCAATGAAGATCGCATTTCGTACCGGCGGCGTGGTCGGCATGATCACCGTGGGTCTCGGTCTGTTCGGCGCGTCCTGTGTCGTGCTCGTCTACGCGGCCGACGCCCCGAAGGTGCTGGAGGGCTTCGGCCTCGGTGCCGCCCTGATCGCCATGTTCATGAGGGTCGGCGGCGGCATCTTCACCAAGGCGGCGGACGTCGGGGCCGACCTCGTCGGCAAGGTCGAGCAGGGCATCCCGGAGGACGATCCGCGCAACGCGGCGACCATCGCCGACAACGTGGGCGACAACGTCGGCGACTGTGCGGGCATGGCGGCCGACCTCTTCGAGTCGTACGCCGTGACGCTCGTCGCCGCGCTCATCCTCGGCAAGGCGGCCTTCGGCGACTCCGGGCTGGCCTTTCCGCTGATCGTTCCGGCGGTCGGAGTGATCACCGCCATGATCGGGATCTTCGCGGTCGCCCCGCGGCGCGCCGACCGCAGCGGAATGACCGCGATCAACCGCGGATTCTTCGTCTCCGCAGTGGTCTCGCTGGCGCTGGTCGCCGTGAGCGCCTACGTCTACCTGCCGTCCTCGTACGCGGAGCTGGACGGCGTCACCGACCCCGCGATCACCTCACACGGCGGCGATCCGCGGATCTTCGCCCTGGTCGCCGTCGCCATCGGCATCGTGCTGGCCGCTCTGATCCAGCAGCTGACCGGCTATTTCACCGAGACCGACCGGCGTCCGGTCAGGGACATCGGCAAGTCCTCGCTGACCGGCCCGGCCACCGTCGTCCTCGCCGGTGTCTCCATCGGGCTGGAGTCCGCCGTCTACACGGCGCTGCTGATCGGCCTGGGCGTGTACGGGGCGTTCCTGCTGGGCGGTACGTCGATCATGCTCGCGCTCTTCGCCGTGGCCCTGGCGGGGACCGGGCTGCTCACCACCGTCGGTGTCATCGTCGCCATGGACACCTTCGGCCCGGTCTCGGACAACGCGCAGGGCATCGCCGAGATGTCCGGCGACGTGACGGGGGCCGGTGCGCAGGTCCTCACCGATCTGGACGCGGTCGGCAACACCACCAAGGCCATCACCAAGGGCATCGCCATCGCCACCGCCGTGCTGGCGGCGTCGGCGCTGTTCGGCTCGTACCGCGACGCGATCGCCACCGCGGTCGACGGCGTGGGGGCCAGGGCCGGGGAGCTGACGCTCAGCCTGGACATCTCGCAGCCCAACAACCTGGTGGGCCTGATCCTCGGGGCGGCGGTCGTCTTCCTCTTCTCCGGCCTCGCGATCAACGCGGTGTCGAGGTCGGCGGGGGCCGTCGTGTACGAGGTGCGGCGGCAGTTCCGCGAGCACCCCGGGATCATGGACCACACGGAGAAGCCGGAGTACGGGCGGGTGGTCGACATCTGCACCAAGGACGCCCTGCGCGAGCTCGCCACGCCCGGACTGCTGGCCGTCATGGCGCCCGTCGCCGTCGGCTTCACGCTCGGGGTCGGGGCGCTGGGCTCCTATCTCGCGGGCGCCATCGGCACCGGCACTCTGATGGCGGTCTTCCTCGCCAACTCCGGCGGCGCGTGGGACAACGCGAAGAAGCTCGTCGAGGACGGCCGTTACGGCGGGAAGGGCAGCGAGGCGCATGCCGCGACCGTCATCGGCGACACGGTGGGCGACCCGTTCAAGGACACGGCGGGTCCGGCGATCAACCCGCTGCTCAAGGTGATGAACCTGGTCGCCCTGCTCATCGCCCCGGCGGTGGTGCAGTTCAGCTACGGGCAGGACGCGAGCGCCGGTGTGCGGGCGGTGGCCGCGGTGGTCGCCGTCGCGGTCATCGTCGGCGCGGTCTACGTCTCCAAGCGGCGCGGGATCGCGGTGGGCGCCGAGGACGCGTAGCCGGGCACGGGCCACGGGCCACGGGCGCCGGATGGCCGGCGAACGGTGGTCGGCGGTCGGCGGTCGGTGGTCGGTGGTCGGTGGTCGGTCAACGGTCGGGTGGGCCGGGCATGTTGAGGTGCCGTCCACCCGGCCGTGTCTCCCGTGGCCTTCCGCTCCGGAGGCCGGCGGCCCATCCACCGCACGGGTGGAGGTTCGCGCATGTGTTCCTGAGCCTCGGGGGCCGCGCGGGTGAGTTGTATCTCCTTCGTTTCCCTTGGTGCAAATGGCTGCAAAAGCACATTCATCGGACACTCGGCATCCGGGTACCGGGTGCTCGCCGTGTAAGTTCCGGGGCCGAGAGTCTTGGAAGGGACCGATCCGGTGAACAAGAAGCTTGCGGCCGCGCTGTCCTGCGGCGCGGTACTGGTACTGACGCTGTCGGGGTGCGGCGGCGACGACAACAGCGCCAAGGTGAACGACTGGTCCAAGCAGGTCTGCGACAAGGTCCAGCCGCAGCTCCAGAAGATCGCGAACGCCAACGCCGCCATCCAGCAGCAGACCGCGGACAACAGCAAGCCCGCCGACGTCCAGAAGACCGACTCGGCCGCCTTCCAGCAGATTTCGCAGGCGTACAAGGCGCTGGGCGCGGCGGTCGACGCCGCCGGGCCGCCGCCGGTCGACGACGGCGAGACCACGCAGAAGGAGGCCGTGAAGGAGCTCAACGCCTCCTCCGCGGCCTACGCGAACCTGCAGAAGAAGGTCGACGCGCTGGACACGAAGGACCAGGCGAAGTTCGCCGACGGACTCAAGGGCATCGCCGACGAACTCACCAAGATCAGCAGCACTGGTGACGAGTCGTTGAAGAAGCTCCAGTCCGGCGATGTCGGTGCCGCGATGGCCAAGCAGAAGGGCTGCCAGAAGCCGAAGGCCTCGGTGCCGTCGAAGGACACCGCACCGGCGGAGGGCGCCGACAAGCCGTCCGAGCCCGCCTCCGGCTCGCCCGCCAAGAAGGGGTGACGCACCGGCGGAGGTACCCGGAGTGACGCGGCGCCCGGGTGGTCCGGGCGGTCCGGGGAGCCCGCCGGGCGGCGGGCCGCTGCCGTTGTCGGTGGGAGCGGCCACAATGGGTGGGTGAGTACGACCAGCCTCCCCGTGCCCGACCGTTCGCCCCGGCTCCGCGAAGCCCTGCTCGCCGCCGCCTTCACCGCCGACGGGCTCCTCGACCTGCTCGGTGCGCCCGCCTACGCCGCGCTCGCCCGCAGCGAGACGGTTCCGGCGCTCCGCGCCACCCGGGGCGGGGCGCCGCTCGACACACTGGTGCGGCTCTTCCTGCTCCAGCAGCCCGTGGCGTACGAGCGTGCCCGCGCGGCGCTCCCGCTGGCGGAGTGCGTCGAGGACGGCTGGGTGACCCGCGACGGCGACGAGGTGCGGGCCACCGTCGACGTACGGCCGTACGGCGGCCCCGAGGGGCAGGACTGGTACATCGTCTCCGACCTGGGCTGCGCGGTCGGCGGCGCGGGCGGCATCGGCTCGCGCGAGGAGGGCGTGGTCCTGGGCGTCGGCGGGGCGTCCACCACGCTCGCCGGGATCACCGTCCGCAGAGCCGTGGCCTCCGCGCTCGACATCGGCACGGGCTCCGGCATCCAGGCGCTGCACGCCGCGCAGCACGCCACCCGGGTCACGGCCACCGACCTCAACCCGCGGGCGCTGCGGTTCACCCGGCTGACCCTCGCCCTGTCCGGTGCCGCCCCGGCCGAGCTGCACCAGGGTTCGCTGTACGAGCCGGTCGGCGCCGCGACGTACGACCTGATCGTCTCCAACCCCCCGTTCGTCATCTCGCCCGGCGCCCGGCTCACCTACCGCGACGGCGGGATGGGCGGCGACGACCTGTGCCGGACGCTGGTGCAGCAGACGGGCGAGCGGCTGAACGAAGGAGGGTACGCCCACTTCCTCGCCAACTGGCAGCACGTCGAGGGCGAGGAGTGGCAGCACCGGCTGAGCTCCTGGGTGCCGCACGGCTGCGACGCCTGGATCGTGCAGCGCGAGGTCCAGGACGTCACGCAGTACGCGGAGCTGTGGCTGCGCGACAGCGGCGACCACCGCACGGACCCCGCGGAGTACGCCGCCCGGTACGACGCCTGGCTGGACGAGTTCGAGGCTCGCGGGACCAAGGGCGTCGGCTTCGGCTGGATCACCCTGCGCAAGTCCGCCGCGGCCGCCGCCGGCCGCCCGTCCGTCGTGATCGAGGAGTGGCCGCACGCGGTGGAGCAGCCGCTCGGCCCGGCCGTCGAGGCCCACTTCGCCCGTCAGGACTACCTCCGTGAGCAGGACGACGCGGCGCTCCTGGCCGGGCACTTCACCCTGGCCGCCGAGGTCGTGCAGGAGCAGGTCGGGCTGCCCGGCGCGGAGGACCCGGAGCATGTGGTGCTCCGTCAGAACCGCGGGATGCGGCGCGCGACGAAGGTCGACGCGGTCGGTGCCGGGTTCGCCGGAGTCTGCGACGGGACGCTGCCCGCGGGGCGGATCCTGGACGCGATCGCCCAGCTGATGAACGAGGACCCGGTGCTGCTGCGCGACCGGACGCCGCAGGCGATCCGGCTGCTGGTCGAGGAGGGCTTCCTGGAGCCGGTTCCCGCAGCGGACTGATCACCTCGCGGCGCGCCAGGGATGTGCCCGGGAGGGGCCGGGACGAGGGCCCGATCCGGCGCCGGGCCGGGTGCGGGGCCGGGGCGCGGTCGGGCTGCGCCGAGGGTCGGCCGGGGTGCCCGTCCGGGGTGCGTCCGGGTGCGTCCGGCGGGTTCCGGGGCGCGGCCGGAGTGTGCGCCGGTGCGTGTGGTGCGGGCGCTCCGTTCCTGTCCGGGCGTACGCCGTCGTGCGTACGAGAAGTCCCCTGCACCAGCGCTTTCGGGTGCGTCGGTGCCGACGCACGTCGGCGCTTGCGGATTCCGGATAAAGGGGCGCCGTACGGAGGCGGACAGGGCGCGGAAGGCGGGGCGAGGCAGGCGGATCCGGCCATTCACCCGGGGTTCGCATCAACGACGTCCGGGGGTGGCAGCCTCCTTCCGGCCGGGACGGGGACCCGCCCCGGCCGGGCCCGGACCGGGAGGCGTACGGCATGGAGAGTGGACCCGCGGTCCTCGCCGGAGCGGCGTTCGCACTGTTCGGCGCCGCGCTGCTGCTGTGGACGGGAACACGCGTACTGCACCGCGCGCCGGTGGCGCACGGAGTGAGTCCTGCCGCCTCCGCAGCACTCGCCACCGTGTTCGGCGTACTTTTTCTCGTTCTCGGCGTGTGGTGCTTCACTCGGATCTGAGTCCGGGCCCGGTCCCCGCGCGAGCGAGTGCCCCGGGCCGGGCCGTGTGCCGGTGCGGCGGCGGGAAGCGGTGCGCCGGCGGGAAGCGGTGAGGAAGCGGCTGTCGGTGGGGAAGCGGGACGAAAGCGGCGGGGAACACGCCCGGACCGCCCCCGGCCACTCGTCCGCGCCCGCACTGCCCCGACCACCCCCGTGAACCCGCGGCCGACGACCGTGCACCGGGCGTATCGGACGGTCCGGGCGGCAGGAATGCCGGAAGTCGGGTTACCGTTCGAGTGGCCGTTGCGGGCTTTTGCCGTTTGACACGGGGGCGGGTTGTACCGTCACACTCCGCAGCGACAGCACCATCGGCAGCGCCGCCGCGTTGCCCGGATGCCCACCGAGCGTCGACCGGAGAGAAGAGCGAAGTTGTCCCCGACCAGCGAGACCGCACAGGGCGGCCGCCGACTCGTCATCGTCGAGTCGCCTGCCAAGGCGAAGACGATCAAGGGCTACCTCGGCCCCGGATACGTCGTCGAGGCGAGCGTCGGGCACATCCGCGACCTGCCGAACGGAGCCGCCGAGGTCCCGGACGAGTACACCGGCGAGGTCCGTCGGCTCGGCGTCGACGTCGAGCACGACTTCCAGCCCGTCTACGTCGTCAACGCGGACAAGAAGGCCCAGGTCAGGAAGCTCAAGCAGCTGCTGGCCGAGTCCGACGAGCTCTTCCTCGCCACCGATGAGGACCGCGAGGGCGAGGCCATCGCGTGGCACCTCCAGGAAGTCCTGAGGCCCAAGGTCCCGGTCCACCGGATGGTCTTCCACGAGATCACCAAGGACGCGATCCGGGCCGCCGTCGCCAACCCGCGCGAGCTCAACCAGCGCATGGTCGACGCCCAGGAGACCCGCCGCATCCTCGACCGGCTGTACGGCTACGAGGTCTCGCCGGTCCTGTGGAAGAAGGTCATGCCGCGGCTGTCGGCCGGCCGCGTCCAGTCCGTGGCGACCCGGCTCGTCGTCGAGCGGGAGCGCGAGCGCATCGCCTTCCGCTCCGCCGAGTACTGGGACCTCACCGGCACCTTCGCCACCGGCCGCGCCGGTGACGCCTCCGACCCGTCGACGCTCACCGCCCGCCTCAGCACGGTCGACGGCCGACGCATCGCGCAGGGCCGCGACTTCGGCCCGGACGGACAGCTGAAGCCCGGTTCCGGCCAGGTGCTGCACCTGGACGAGACGAACGCCCGCGCCCTGGCCGCCGCGCTCGCCGGGTCCTCCTTCGCCGTACGGTCCGTCGAGTCGAAGCCGTACCGCCGCTCCCCGTACGCGCCGTTCCGGACGACGACCCTCCAGCAGGAGGCGAGCCGGAAGCTGGGCTTCGGGGCCAAGGCCACCATGCAGGTCGCGCAGAAGCTGTACGAGAACGGCTTCATCACCTACATGCGTACCGACTCCACGACCCTCTCGGACACCGCGATCGCCGCCGCCCGCGCCCAGGTCACCCAGCTCTACGGCGCCGACTACCTGCCGGAGAAGCCGCGTACGTACGCCGGGAAGGTCAAGAACGCGCAGGAGGCGCACGAGGCGATCCGCCCCTCCGGCGACCGTTTCCGCACCCCGGCCGAGACCGGCCTGACCGGCGACCAGTTCCGGCTGTACGAGCTGATCTGGAAGCGGACCGTCGCCTCCCAGATGAAGGACGCGGTCGGCAACTCCGTCACCGTCAAGATCGGCGGCCGGGCGAGCGACGGCCGGGACGCCGAGTTCTCCGCGTCCGGCAAGACGATCACCTTCCACGGCTTCATGAAGGCCTACGTCGAGGGCGCCGACGACCCGAACGCCGAGCTGGACGACCGGGAGCGCCGTCTGCCGCAGGTCACCGAGGGCGACGCGCTGTCCGCCGAGGAGATCACGGCCGACGGCCACGCCACCAAGCCGCCCGCCCGCTACACCGAGGCCTCGCTGGTCAAGGAGCTGGAGGAGCGCGAGATCGGCCGTCCGTCGACGTACGCGTCGATCATCGGCACGATCCTGGACCGCGGGTACGTCTTCAAGAAGGGCACCGCGCTCGTCCCGTCGTTCCTGTCGTTCGCCGTGGTGAACCTGCTGGAGAAGCACTTCGGCCGGCTCGTCGACTACGACTTCACCGCGAAGATGGAGGACGACCTCGACCGGATCGCGCGCGGCGAGGCCCAGTCCGTCCCGTGGCTCAAGCGCTTCTACTTCGGCGCGGGCGACGACACGGCCGGTGCGGGCGCGGCCTCCGACGCGGGCAACGGCGACGGCGACCACCTCGGCGGTCTGAAGGAGCTGGTCACCGACCTCGGCGCGATCGACGCCCGGGAGATCTCCTCCTTCCCCGTCGGCAACGACATCAAGCTGCGGGTCGGCCGCTACGGGCCGTACATCGAGCGCGGCGAGAAGGACGCGGAGGGCCATCAGCGCGCGGACGTGCCGGAGGACCTGGCGCCCGACGAGCTGTCCGTGGAGTACGCGGAGGAACTGCTGGCCAAGCCCAGCGGCGACTTCGAGCTCGGTGCGGACCCGGTCACCGGTCACCAGATCATCGCGAAGGACGGGCGTTACGGCCCGTACGTCACGGAGGTGCTGCCCGAGGGCACGCCGAAGACCGGGAAGAACGCGGTGAAGCCGCGGACCGCCTCGCTCTTCAAGTCCATGTCCCTGGACACGGTGACGCTGGCCGACGCGCTCAGGCTGATGTCGCTGCCGCGCGTCGTCGGCGAGGACGCCGACGGCGTCGAGATCACCGCGCAGAACGGCCGCTACGGCCCGTACCTGAAGAAGGGCACGGACTCGCGCTCGCTCACCTCCGAGGAGCAGCTCTTCGACATCACCCTCGAAGAGGCGCTCGCGATCTACGCACAGCCCAAGCAGCGCGGCCGGGCCGCCGCCAAGCCGCCGCTGAAGGAGCTGGGCACGGACCCGGTCAGCGGGGCCCCGGTCGTGGTCAAGGACGGCCGCTTCGGCGCGTACGTCACCGACGGCGAGACGAACGCGACGCTGCGCACCGGCGACAGCGTCGAGGAGATCACGCCGGAGCGCGGCTACGAGCTGCTCGCCGAGAAGCGTGCCAAGGCACCCGCCAAGAAGAAGACGGCGAAGAAGGCCCCGGCGAAGAAGTCCGCGACGGCCGCCAAGAAGACGGCCGCGAAGACGACGACGGCCAAGAAGACGACGGCCAAGAAGACCACGGCCGCCAAGAAGACCACGGCCGCGAAGACGACGACGGCGAAGAAGACCACGGCCGCCAAGAAGACCGCCGCGAAGAAGGCGACGGCCTCGGCGTCCGTGGAGGACTGAGCCGACAGGCCGGTCCTCCACGGAGGATCGCGCTCGGGAGGGGGTCCGGGGTTTCCCGGCCCCCTCTCTGCCGTGGAGGCGGGGAACGGGTGCCTCGGGCGGGCGTATGTTCGGGCGGGCCTCCGGGGACCCCGCCGCTCCGGATAGGCTGGGCGGATGACGCGAGCCGAGCAGCCAACGGTCGTGAGCCCCACCTCCGACACACTTGCCGCAGACTCACGGGAGCGCGCCGTACGAGCGCTGTTGCGTATTCCCCCGCTGAAGCGGCTGTGGAGCGCACAGCTCATCGGCAGTACCGGCGATGCCCTCGCCCTTCTCGTGCTGGTGCTGATGTCGCTGCAGGCGGCGGTCCTGGAGGGCTCCTTCGGAACCGGTTACCGGGGCGCGGCGTTCGCCGTGGCCGCGGTCTTCGGTGCCCGGATCCTGGCCACCTTGATCTTCGGAGCCGTACTTCTCGGTCCGCTGACGACGCTCACCGCACCCGGCGGGCCGCTGGACCGGCGGTGGCTGATGATCGGGGCGGACGGGCTGCGGCTCGCGCTGTTGGTCGTCGCGCCGCTGTGGATCGACTGGACACCCGGCAAGGCGCTGATGATGATCCTCATCACCGTCTTCGTCACCGGCGCCGCCGAACGCCTGTGGACGGTCGCCAAGGACGGCGCCGCCCCCGCGCTGCTGCCCGCCCCGCCCATCGAGGGCGCCGCGGTGCGCCCGCTGCCCGACCGGATGGACGCGCTGCGCCGGCTCTCGATCCGTACCGACTTCGCCGCGATCCCCGTCGCGGCGGTCGTCCTGCTGATCGCCACGTTCGTCGGTGAGCTGCTGGGCTCGGGCCTGGAGTGGTTCTCGCTCCATCAGGCGGCCCTCGGTTCGTACGTCGCGGCCGGGCTCTTCTCGGCGTCGGTCTCCACCCTTTACTTCCTGGAGCTGCCCGGTACGCAGACCCCGCGCCCGCGCTCTCCGCTGGAGGGCCTGCGCCGCCCGTCGGCCGGGAGCGGGCCCGACCGGGGCCGTACCGGGGCCGTCCCGCTGATCGTCGGCGCGTCGGCCGCGGTCGCCGGGGCGATCGCCGCGGCCGCCGCCGTCTCGGTGCTGCACGCCGCCGACCTGGGCGGCGGGCCCGCGACCTTCGCCCTGCTGGTCCTCGCCCTGACCGGGGCCACCGGCGTCGGCGTCCGGACCGCGGAGAAGGTGCTGCCGGCGCTGTCGCGGCGCCGTCTGTTCGCCCTGGCCATCGCCGTCACCGGGATCGCGCTGCTGGCCATGGGGCTGGTGCCGGACACCGCGACCGTGCTGATGCTCGCCGTGCTCGCCGGTTACGCCGCCGGGGTCGCCGCCCACACCGGGCACGCCCTGGCCGACCAGGAGACCGAGGAGTCCCGCCGGGCCCGGGCCACCGAGCACCTCCAGGCCGTCGTACGGGTCCTGATCGCGCTCGGCGCGCTGGCCGGTCCGCTGCTGGCCGCCGCGATCGGCACCCACCGGCTGGGCTCCGGCGACTTCGTCTTCGAGCACGGCGGCGCGGCCTTCGCGCTGATGCTCATCGGCGCGCTGCTGCTGCCGGTCGCCGCGATCGTGCTCGCGAAGACCGACGACCGCTCCGGCGTACCGCTCCGCCGCGACCTGCGCGAGGCGGTGCGCGGCGGCGAACCGGCCGTCGCCCCCGCCGCGACCGGCTTCTTCATCGCCCTGGAGGGCGGTGACGGGGCGGGCAAGTCCACCCAGGCCGAGGCGCTCGCCGACTGGATCCGCGCCAAGGGCCACGAGGTCGTCGTCACCCGCGAGCCGGGCGCCACCCCGGTCGGCAAGCGGCTGCGCTCGATCCTGCTGGACGTCTCCTCGGCCGGGCTGTCCAACCGGGCCGAGGCCCTGCTGTACGCCGCCGACCGCGCCGAGCACGTCGACTCGGTCGTCCGCCCGGCACTGGAGCGCGGCGCGATCGTCATCTCCGACCGCTACATCGACTCGTCCGTGGCCTACCAGGGCGCGGGCCGCGACTTCTCGCCGACCGAGATCGCCCGGATCTCGCGCTGGGCGACGGACGGTCTCGTTCCGCACCTGACGGTGCTGCTGGACGTCGCTCCGGAGACCGCGAGGGAACGGTTCACCGAGGCTCCCGACCGGCTGGAGTCCGAGCCGCCGGAGTTCCACGCCCGGGTGCGGTCCGCCTTCCTGACGCTGTCCGCCGCCGACCCGACCCGCTACCTGGTCGTGGACGCGGGCCAGGAGCCCGAGGCGATCACCACCGTCGTACGTCACCGGCTCGACCAGCTCCTGCCGCTCTCCGAGGCCGAGATCAAGGCCCAGGAGGAGGCGCGCCGGGCCGCCGAGGAGGAGGCCAGGCGCAAGGCCGAGGAAGAGGCGGCCCGCAAGGCCGAGGAGGAGCGGCTGGAGCGCGAGCGGGAGGCCCAGCTCGCCAAGCTCCGCGCCGAGGAGGAGGAGCGCAAGGCCCGCGAGCTGGAGGAGGCCCGCCGCCGCGAGGCCGAACGCCAGGCGGAGGAGGCCCGGCAGCGCGCCGAGGAGGCCCGCCGGGTCGCCGAGGAGGAGCGGGTCAGGCGGGAGGCCGAGGAGGCGGCCCGCGAGGCCGAGCAGGCCCGGCTGCGCCGGAAGGCCGAGGAGGACGCGCGGCTGCGCAAGGAGGCCGAGGCGCAGCGGCTGGAGAAGCAGCGGAAGGCCGAGGAGGCGCTGCTGCGTGCCGAGGAGGCCCGCAGGCGGGCGCAGGCCGAGGCCGCCGAGGCGGCGGAGCGGGCCCGCGCGGAGGCCGCCGCGGCCGCGTCCGTGCCGGAGAACGAGATCACGGTGCCGACGCCGATCATCGACCCGAACGACGTGACGCAGCAGGTGCCGGCACCGGAGGGCCGGGCCGCGCGGGCCGACGAGGCCGAGACGACGATGATCCCGAAGATCCACGACGGGTCGGACCGCTCCGACCACTCCGGGTGGTCCGGTGCCTCGGACGAGACGACGGTCCTTCCGTCGGTACGGGACGTCCCGGAGAGCCGGGACACCGATCCGGCGGACCGGGTTCCGCGCGGCATCTTCCGCGACGAGCGTCCGGGGCGCTCCGCGGCGGAGAGCGAGAACGAGCGGACCCGGGAGCTGCCGCAGGTCGGCGACGTCCAGCCGGACCGGAACGGGGGCGGCTCGGGGCGCGGCCGCCGCCCGCGCCCCGACTGGGCCGAGGAGACCCCGCTGGACGATCTGCCGTCGCTGGCGGACGAGCTGCTGGGCGAGCACCGCGAGGAACCGCACGACGACGAGGGGCAGGGCCGCTCGGGCCGAGGCCGTCGCC
>NZ_JBHJQP010000025.1:0-54813 GCF_042262625.1 Streptomyces sp. NPDC056347
GCGAACGAACACCGCCCGCGCCGCCTTCGTCGTGCTCACGGGGCCGAAGCGGCCCGCCCCGCCCCTACGCCGGGCGGGGCCGGCTCACGGCCAGACCAGGCAGTACGCCTGATGGCCCGCGTCGTGCAGGCGATGGGAGAAGTCCTGCCACTCGTGGAGCAGCCGGTAGACGTTGAACGCGTCGCGCGGGCCGCCGCGGTCCGGGACCGTCGACCAGATGAACGCCGCGGCGCCCACCGACTCCTCGCCGACGCCGCGCAGCGGGTCCACCACCGTCATCGGAAGCTTGACCACCGCGTAGTCGGGGTGCAGCACGACCAGTTCGAGCGGCGGAACCTTGTGGAGCGGTATGCCCTGTATGCCGGTGAGGACCATTGCCGCCACCGTCTCGGGCTTGATCTTGGTGAACATGCCGCCCATGCCCAGCTCGTCGCCGCCCAGCTCCTCGGGCCGCATCGAAATGGGCACGCGCGCCGCGGTCGCCCCGTCCGGCGCGCCGAAGTACTTGTAGGTCACCCCCATCCGGCCACCACTCCCGATCCCGGACTCGCCGCCCTGCGCACCCCCGGCCCGTACGCCCTTCTCGCGCCCCGCCTCACGCCGGTGCCGACCCCGCCGGGCAGGCCCGGGCCCCGGGTCACCGGTCCCCTCGCCCACTCCGCCACCGCGATGCATATCTCATCCACCCGACTACTACTGAGGAACCACGGCCACTTGGAGGCCACAGCCGCCGCCGTGCAACCCGATCATCGTGTCAGTGACCTCCCCCACGGGCGTGCGGTGAAACACCTGTCCGCGCGTCCGTCCGTGGCTCTGACACCATGGCTTGTGTGAGCTTTCCCTATGACGCCCCAGTTTCGCAGACGCTTTTCGACCGCGCGTCCCTCGTGACGCCCGGCGGCGTGAACTCTCCCGTACGTGCCTTCCGGGCCGTGGGCGGTACGCCGCGCTTCATGGTGTCGGGCAGTGGTCCGTACCTCACCGACGCCGACGGACGTGAGTACGTCGACCTCGTGTGCTCGTGGGGGCCGATGATCCTCGGCCACTCCCACCCGGAGGTCATCGCCGCAGTCCAGGAGGCCGTGGCCCGCGGCACCTCGTTCGGTACGCCCGGTGAGGGCGAGGTCGCGCTCGCCGAGGAGATCGTGGCCCGGATCGAGCCGGTGGAGCAGGTGCGGCTGGTGTCGTCCGGCACCGAGGCGACCATGTCGGCGATCCGGCTCGCCCGCGGTTTCACCGGCCGGGCCAAGGTGGTGAAGTTCGCCGGGTGCTACCACGGCCATGTGGACGCGCTGCTGGCCGCCGCCGGGTCCGGGGTCGCCACCTTCGGCCTCCCGGACACGCCGGGGGTCACCGGCGCCCAGGCCGGTGACACGATCGTGCTGCCGTACAACGACCTGGACGCGGTCCGGGAGGCGTTCGCCGCGCACCCCGGCGAGATCGCCTGTGTGATCACCGAGGCCTCGCCGGGCAACATGGGCGTCGTGCCGCCGCTGGACGGCTTCAACGCCGGGCTCAAGGAGCTGTGCGCGGCCAACGGCGCGCTGTACATCTCCGACGAGGTCATGACCGGTTTCCGTACCTCGAAGGCCGGCTGGTTCGGCGTGGACGGGGTGCGGCCCGACCTGATGACCTTCGGCAAGGTCATGGGCGGCGGCTTCCCGGCCGCGGCGTTCGGCGGGCGCGCGGACGTGATGGCGCACCTCGCCCCGGCCGGCCCCGTCTACCAGGCGGGCACCCTTTCCGGGAACCCGATCGCCACCGCCGCCGGGCTCGCCCAGCTGCGGCTGCTGGACGACGCGGCGTACGCCAAGGTCGACGCGGTCTCCGCGGAGATCCGCGGGCTGGTGGGCGAGGCGCTGACCAAGGAGGGCGTGGCGCACACCGTGCAGGCGGCGAGCAACATGTTCTCCGTCTTCTTCACCGACCGCCCGGTGCGCGACTACGACGACGCGAAGCAGCAGGAAGCTTTCCGCTTCACCGCCTTCTTCCACTCGATGCTGTCGCAGGGCGTCTACCTGCCGCCGTCGGCCTTCGAGTCCTGGTTCGTCTCCACCGCCCACGACACGCGGGCCGTCGAGCGGATCGCCGCCGCCCTGCCCGCCGCCGCCCGCGCCGCGGCGGAGGCCACCGCATGAGCGAGAGGAGCGACATGAGCGAGAGCGCGAGCCCCACCGAGGGCGCGAGCCCCGCCGGGAACGCGGGCCGCAAGGACAAGGACGGCGCGGACATCACCGTCGTCCACCTGATGCGCCACGGCGAGGTGCACAACCCGGACGGCGTGCTCTACGGGCGCCGCCCCGGCTACCACCTCTCCGAGCTCGGCCGCCGGATGGCCGACCGGGTCGCCGAGCACCTGGCGGGCCGCGACATCACCCATGTCGTCGCCTCCCCGCTGGAGCGTGCCCAGGAGACGGCCACGCCGATCGCCAAGACGCACGACCTGGAGCTGGCCACCGACGAGCGGCTGATCGAGGCGGCCAACGTCTTCGAGGGCAAGACCTTCGGTGTCGGCGACGGCGCGCTGCGCAAGCCGGACAACTGGAAGCACCTGACCAACCCGTTCCGGCCGTCCTGGGGCGAGCCGTACATCGAGCAGGTCGTACGGATGATGGGCGCGCTGGACACGGCGCGCGATGCCGCGCGCGGTCACGAGGCGGTCTGCGTCAGCCACCAGCTGCCGATCTGGATCGTGCGGAGCTTCGTCGAGCGGCGGCGGCTCTGGCACGACCCGCGCAAGCGGCAGTGCACCCTGGCCTCGCTGACCAGCTTCACGTACCGGGGCGACAAGATCGTGTCGGTCGGGTACACGGAACCGGCGCGCGATCTGGTGCCGACCCATCTGCTGGCCGGGGCGAAGCCGGTGAAGGGCAGGTCGAAGGCCTTCGGCGCGTAGCGCCGGTACGGATCGCGGCGCCGGTACGGATCGTGGCGCCCCGCCGGTACGGCTCGTGGCGTCAGTACGGCGCCACGCGGCGCCGGTACGGCTCGTGGCGCCAGTAGAGGCAGCCCGTAGTGCCGGTAAAGCCTGGCGCCAGTGCGGCCCGTGGTGCCAGTGCGCCTCGTGGCGCGCAACACCGGCACGGCACCCGCGCCGCTTCCGGCGCGGGCCCGGCAGGCTCGTCGGCGATCGCCGGACGGATGCGGTTCCTCCCTCCGTCCGGCGATCGCCTTTCCCGTTCTCCCGCTTCTCCCGCCGTCCGCGCGGCGGTTGCAGCGCCGCAGCCACCCCTCGCCAACTGCCAGGTCTTGTGTTCGAGCGCATCCGGGGTCTGGTCGCGCCGAGAATCATGTGCTAGTTCGCGGAACCCATGCGTCGCTTTCCTCATCTAATCATTCGCCAGTTTGTATGAGCTTGAGGCAAAACGATCGCAAATGGGGTAGTTATGCGCGACATCAGCCGAAGGGGGCTGCTCGGGGCGGGCCTCGGGGCCGCCGCGGCCGTCGGGGTGGCGGGGTGCGGGACCTTCGGTTCTTCGGGGGGCAGCCGTTCGGGGGCCACCGGGGAGAAGAGTTCGGACGGGGCCACGCGGGGCACCGGGCCCGCGAAGAAGGACGTACGGAAGATCGGCGACGGTTCCACCGCCGACACCGGGAAGCAGCCGCACCAGCCCGCCAAGCCGGTCCCGCTCGAACCCGGCCAGACGCCCCCGCAGTTCGTGATCTTCTCCTGGGACGGGGCGGGCGAGGTCGGCAACGGGCTCTTCCCGCGATTCCTGGAACTCGCCCGGGACCATGAAGCGGCGATGACCTTCTTCCTGTCCGGCCTCTATCTGCTGCCCGAGTCGAAGAAGTCCATGTACCGGCCGCCGAACAACCCCGTCGGCGCTTCCGACATCGGATATCTCACCGACGAACACATCAGGGCGACACTGAAGAACGTCCGCCAGGCCTGGCTCGACGGACACGAGATCGGCACCCATTTCAACGGGCATTTCTGCGGCGGTTCCGGATCGGTGGCGAACTGGTCGTCCGCGCAGTGGCAGAGCGAAATCGACCAGGCGGTCTCCTTCGTCACCGAATGGCGGACGAACACCGGCTGGAACGATCTTGAGCCGCTGCCTTTCGACTACCGCAAGGAACTGATCGGCGGCCGCGCCCCCTGCCTGCTCGGACAGGAGAATCTGCTGCCCACCGCGCGCAGGCTCGGCTGGCGCTACGACGCCAGCTCCCCGGGCGGCACCCAGGTCTGGCCCAGGAAGCGCAACGGCGTCTGGGACCTGCCGCTCCAGGCCATGCCGTTCCCCGGGCACAGCTTCGAGGTCCTGTCGATGGACTACAACATCCTCGCCAACCAGTCGCAGAACACGACCAAGGGAATGCCCTCGCGCTACCCGGGCTGGCGCAAGCAGGCCACCCAGTCGTATCTCGCCGGATTCAACCGCGCGTACACCACGAATCGCGCGCCCTTCTTCATCGGAAACCACTTCGAGGAGTGGAACGGCGGTATTTACATGGACGCCGTCGAGGAAACGCTGAAGCAAATCGCCGGGAAACCGGACGTGCGCATGGTCTCCTTCCGCCAGTTCGTCGACTGGCTCGACGTACAGACTCCCCAGGTGCTCGACAAGCTCCGTACGCTGGAGGTCGGACAGCAGCCCGCAGGCGGCTGGAACACCTTCTTTAAACAAGCCTGACAACGGGCTTTACGGGCACCGAGGGGGGTGCCCGAGATCATCGAAAGCGCCATGCGAAACTTTTCACATGAGCCATGGCCGCGCACCCCGACGCCGCTTCACCCTGCTCGCCGCCCCCGCGGTGGCCGCCGCCCTCGCCCTCACGCTGACGGCGTGCGGCGGGGACGGCGCCAAGGCCGGAGGCGGTGGCAACACGAACTTCGTCACCGGTAGCGGCGGCATCTCGACCGTGGCCAAGGGCGACCGCAAGGCCGCCCCGAAGCTCGACGGAGAGACCCTCGACGGCAAGCAGCTCGACGTGGCCGACTACAAGGGCAAGGTCGTCGTCCTCAACATGTGGGGCTCCTGGTGCAGCCCCTGCCGCCTGGAGGCGCAGTACTTCTCCCGGGTCGCGAAGGAGACCGCCGACAAGGGCGTCCAGTTCGTCGGGATCAACACGCGCGATGCCGAGAAGAGCCTCGCGATCAGCTTCGAGAAGGACTACGGCGTCACCTACCCGAGCATCCACGACCCGGTCGGGAAGCTCCTGCTCCGCTTCCCCAAGGGAACCCTCCGGCCGCAGGCCATCCCCTCGACCGTGGTCCTGGACCGGGACGGGAAGATCGCCGCGCGCTCCCTGGTCGCGCTCGACGCCGAGGGCCTGCACAAGATGATCGACCCGCTGATCGCGGAGAAGTGATCCCGTGCACACCCTTGCCGCGCTGACGGGCGAGAACCTCGCCGCGCTCGTCGGTGAGAACGAGACCGTCCTGAACGGGGCGCTGCTCGTCGCCCTGCCCGTCGCCGTGCTCGGCGGACTGGTCTCGTTCTTCTCGCCGTGCGTGCTGCCGCTCGTGCCCGGCTACCTCAGCTACGTCACCGGCGTCAGCGGCACCGATCTGGCACAGGCCCGGCGCGGGCGGATGGTCGCGGGGGCCTCGCTCTTCGTGCTCGGCTTCACCGCCGTGTTCGTCTCCGGCGGCGCGCTCTTCGGCTTCTTCGGCCAGACCCTCCAGGAGAACAGCGGGATCCTCACCAAGATCCTCGGCGTGCTGATGATCGTGATGGGCGCGTTCTTCATGGGGCTGATGCCCTGGATGACCCAGCGTGAGTTCCGTATCCACCGACGGCCGGTCACCGGCCTGGCGGGCGCCCCCCTGCTGGGCGCCCTCTTCGGGATCGGCTGGACCCCGTGCCTGGGTCCGACGCTCAGCTCGGTGAGCATCCTCGCGATGGAACAGGGCACCGCCGGGCGCGGGGCGATACTGACCGTCGCGTACTGCCTCGGTCTCGGCATCCCCTTCGTCCTCGCCGCCGTCGCCTTCCGCCGGGCGCTCGGCGCGTTCGGCTGGGTCAAGAAGCACTACGCCTGGGTGATGCGGATCGGCGGCGGCATGATGATCGTGACCGGGCTGCTGCTGCTCACAGGTGTCTGGGACACGATGATGCAGCAGGTACAGAGCTGGTCGAGCGGTTTCACGGTGGGGATCTGAGTTCCATGAGCAATACCAAGTCCAACCCCTCCGCAGCATCCGCCGCCGAGGACGAACGCCGGAACGCGGAGGACGCCCCCGAGCTCGGCGCCGCCGGTTCCCAGCTCTCCACCGCCCCCAGCGAGGAGAGCCCGGCGGCCGGTCTGCCCGCGATGGGCGTCATCGGCTGGGTCCGCTGGTTCTGGCGGCAGCTCACCTCGATGCGGGTCGCGCTGATCCTGCTCTTCCTGCTGTCGCTCGGCGCCATCCCCGGCTCGCTGATCCCGCAGAACAGCGTGGACCAGCTGAAGGTGGAGAACTTCAAGAAGCTCCACACCACCGTCTCGCCGCTCTACGAGAAGCTCCAGTTCTTTGACGTCTACAGCTCGGTGTGGTTCTCCGCGATCTACATCCTGCTGTTCATCTCGCTCATCGGCTGCATCGTGCCGCGCACCGGCCAGTTCATCGGCCAGCTGCGCAGCCGCCCGCCGGGCGCTCCCAAGCGGCTGAACCGGCTGCCCGCGTACACCACCTGGCGCACCGCGGCCGAGCCCGAGGAGGTCCGTGCGGCCGCCCTTGCGGTGATGCGGAAGAGGCGCTTCCGGGCGCACGCCGTGGGCGACGCGGTCGCCGCGGAGAAGGGCTATCTGCGCGAGGCCGGGAACCTGGTCTTCCACATCGCGCTGATCGTGATGCTGGTGGCCTTCGCGTACGGGCAGCTCTTCAAGTCCGAGGGCGCCAAACTGATCGTGCAGGGCGACGGCTTCGCCAACACGAAGCCCCAGTACGACGACTTCAAGTCCGGCTCGCTCTTCGACGAGGACTCCCTCACCCCGTTCAGCTTCACGCTCGACAAGTTCATCGGTACCTACGAGCGCAACGGCCCCCAGCGCGGTACGCCCAGGACCTACGAGGCCCATGTGACGTACGAGGAAGGCGCGTACGGCAAGCCGAAGAAGACGGTCATCCGGGTCAACGAACCGCTGGAGATCGACGGCACCAAGGTCTACCTCAACGCCCACGGCTACGCCCCGGTCGTCTCGGTCAAGGACGGCAGCGGCAAGGAGGTCTACCGCACCGCGGTGCCACTGCTGCCCATGGACAGCAACGTCACCTCGTCCGGCGCGATCAAGGTGATGGACGGGTACCGCGACAAGAACGGCAAGAAGACCCAGCTGGGCTTCCAGGCGTTCTTCGTGCCGACCTTCGCGGGCGCCGGCAAGGGCACGATGTTCTCGCAGTTCCCGGCCGCCGACTTCCCCGTGCTCGCCCTCAACGGCTTCCACGGCAGCCTCGGCGTGGACGCCGGGCTGCCGCAGAACGTGTACCAGCTCGACAAGTCCAAGATGACGGAGTTCAAGGGCGCCGACGGCAAGCAGCTCAAGCAGCGGCTGCTGGTCGGCGAGACCATGAAGCTGCCGGACGGCGCGGGCTCCATCACCTTCGAGGGCGTCGACGAGTGGGCCAGCTTCCAGATCTCGGAGCAGCCGGCCAGTGGCTGGGCGCTGACCGGGGCCGTCGCCGCGATCGCCGGACTCGCCGGTTCGCTGTTCATCCAGCGGCGCCGGGTCTGGGTGCGGGCGGCCACCGGTGCGGACGGCGTCACGGTCGTGGAGATGGCGGGGCTCGGCCGCAGCGAGTCCGCCAGGCTTCCCGAGGAACTGGCCGACCTCGCGGTCACGCTCCTCGGCTCGGCACCCGCCGTACCCGACCCGTCCCCCGATTCCGATTCGGATGCCGCCAAGAACCCCGGAAAGTCCGGAAAGCCTGGAGAATCCGAAGAATCCTCCGTAGAACCTGCCGAAGGGGCTGAGAAGTGAATCTCGCCGCCGCTACCAACGAGAACCTGGCGCACACCAGCAATGTGCTGATCTATTCGTCGATGGCCGTCTACACCCTGGCCTTCTTCACGTACATCGCGGAGTGGGTGTTCGGCAGCCGCAGCAAGGTCGGCCGCACCGCGGCCGCGCTGACCGGTGCCGGTGCCGGGGGAACGGCCGAGGCCGTCTCCGTGCAGGTGAAGGCCGCGCAGAAGGGCGGCGGCACCGCCGTGCTCGACCGCCCGAAGATCGTCACGCGGGCGGCGGCCGGCTCCCGCGACGTGCCGGACGGGCCCGGCGCGGCCGGCGGCACGTTCAAGGGCGACCTGTACGGGCGGATCGCGGTCTCCCTGACCGTGGTCGCCTTCCTGGTGGAGGCCGGCGGGGTGGTCACCCGCGCCCTGTCCGTGCAGCGTGCCCCCTGGGGCAACATGTACGAGTTCTCGATCACGTTCTCCACGGTGGCCGTCGGCACGTACCTGGTCCTGCTCGCGCTGAAGAAGAACGTCCGCTGGATGGGGCTGGCGCTGGTCACCACCGTCCTGCTGGACCTCGGCATCGCGACCACGGTGCTCTACACCGCCAGCGACCAGCTGGTGCCCGCGCTGCACTCGTACTGGCTGTGGATCCACGTCTCGACCGCCATCCTCTGCGGTGCCGTCTTCTACATCGGTGCGGTCGGCACCCTGCTCTACCTGTTCCGCGACAGCTACGAGAGCAAGATCGCGCGCGGTGGGGAGCCCGGTTCGTTCGCCCACTCGGTACTGTCCCGGCTGCCCGCCGCCTCCTCGCTCGACAAGTTCTCGTACCGGATCAACGCGGCCGTCTTCCCGCTGTGGACGTTCACGATCATCGCGGGCGCCATCTGGGCCGGTGACGCCTGGGGCCGCTACTGGGGCTGGGACCCCAAGGAGGTCTGGTCCTTCATCACCTGGGTCGCGTACGCCTGCTACCTGCACGCCCGCGCCACCGCCGGCTGGAAGGGCCGCAAGGCCGCCTACCTGGCGCTGATCGCCTTCGGCTGCTGGCTCTTCAACTACTACGGCGTGAACATCTTCGTCACCGGCAAGCACTCCTACGCCGGGGTCTGACCCGCCCCCGCCCCGTCCCCGCACGGGTGCGGATCACGCACCGCCGGGTCACGCTGTAACCATGACCGATGCCACCCCCGTCATCGAGCCCGGCACCAGCGAGACCCATGGCGACCGGCACGTCCTGAGGTTCACGCTCCGGCTGCCCCACCCCGTTCCGCGGGTGTGGGCAGCCGTTGCCAGTTCCGGGGGCCTGCCGGGCTGGCTGGCCTCGGCCGACCCCTTCGAGCCCCGGGTGGGCGGCGCGATCACGCTGCACCGGCTCACCGCCGACCGCTCCGGCCGGGCCGCGGCGGTCTCCGGCACGGTCACCGCCTGGGACGTCGAGCGGGTCGCCGAGTACAGCTTCGAGGGGCGGACCGGCCGCATCCGCTTCCATCTGGAACCGCCGCGCGGCGAACAGGTCCTGCTCCGCTTCACCCACGAGTTCCACGGCGACGACGGACTCCGCCTGGACCGGCTGGCGAGCTGGCACGACCACTTCCGCTACCTGGCGGACGCGCTCGACGGCTACCCGGCCGACTGGCCGAAGTGGACCCCGGTGCGCTGGGCCGGACTCCGCGAGGAGTACGCGGCCCGGGACCCCGCGCCCTGATCCGGGCCTCAGGCGGGCGGCAGGCAGGTGGCGTCCGGCGGATGCCCCTTCGGCCAGGCCAGTGCCACGAAGCGCTGCCGGCCGTCCTCGGGCGACAGCTCCACCACCGGGACCGCCTTGTTGTACGGGTTGCCGTGGTTGTCCAGGCAGATCCAGCCGCCGGCCCCCGACACCTTCAGCGAGCCGTTCATCCGCGGCCACTGCTCGCCCACGTCCGCGAGCCGCGGCAGCCGCCCGCCCGGACTCGCCCGCCGGATGGCCTGCACCGCCAGGGTCATCGCGTCGTGGGCGATGATGATCTGGCCGTCGGTGAGGTCGCTGTGCCCCGTCGGACCGATCGGCCCGGCCGGTGCCCTGGAGACCGTGGCCAGCAGGTTCAGGAACTCCTGGTAGTCCTGCGGGGAGCCGCCCGCCGCCGCCGCCTCTCCCTTCCCGCTCCCCTTCCCTGGCTCTGTGGCCCAGGCGTCGGGATGGGCAAGGGAGGCGTACCGGACGGTGACCTTCTGGCGCAGCGCGTTCCGGTCGAGCTTCTTGTCGCTGCCCAGGTACGAACCCTCGTCGCCGGTCAGGATGGTGAAGGGGCGGTCCTGGCAGCCGCGGCCGCCGAGCGCGTTGATGAACTGCCGGAGCTGGGTGTGGCGTCCGGCGAAGAACACCGTGTCCGCGTCCTTGGTGTCGCAGATCAGGTGGGTGATGTCGCGGAAGGTGTTGGCGGTGTTGCCCTCGTCGGTGGGGTCGCTGCGGGAGGTGAACAGCTGCGGCTGGTAGCGGGTGCCGCGGACCAGCCGGGTGAAGGCCGTGCGCAGGGTGTCGGTGTAGTGGTCGCCGGTCCGGGTGTCCTGGACCAGCAGCGCCTTCTCCGGCCGGAGCCGTTGTCCGAAGTGGGCCAGGGCCTCGGCCTCGTCCTGGTTGGTGGGGGAGACCCGGGCCAGCCCGGGGAAGGGGTCGTTCTTCGGGCCGTTGGCGATGTCGTCGGCGGTGATGGTGGTGCCGACGACCGCGATGTGTGCGGCGGTCAGCTCCCGTACCGCCGTCTTGATCTGCGTACTGCTGGTGGCGACGCCGGACACGGCCCGCAGGTGGTCCGGGGCGCCGGTCATCGTCTTCAGCCGGTCCACGGCCGGGCGCCACAGCAGGTTGTTCCTGCCGCTGTTGGCGAGGACCAGCCGGATCTTGGGGACCTGCTCGTTGGAGAGCCGGTTGGCCCGGTACTGCGCGGCGAACGCGCCCTGGAGTTCGTGCTGCATCTTCGTCCGCATCGCCCCGTCCGTCGAGGTCAGCGGCAGCAGCAGGGCGACCGTCGCGTACGTGCCGGGCTTCAGGGCGGCGTTCTCGCGGGCGATGGCCGCCACGACGTCGGTGAGCTGGGACTGGCCGAAGTCGTAGCTGCCGCCGTCGGCGACGCCGACGCACTCGTCGCTGCCCACGGGCCGTTCGACGCCCTTCGCGCAGGAGCGGTCCTCGGGCGCGGTGAGCCGGCCGAACCCGTACCAGCCGCCGGTGAGGGCCAGGGCGCCGGCCACCACCGAGGTGACGGCCTTCTGACGGGCGGTGTACCAGAGGCGGTAGCGCAGCGGGTTACGCATCCCGGCCTCCCGGTTCCACGGACAGCGGGCGCCAGGCCCGGATGTCGCGGGGCCAGTGGGTGGCCGCGTCCCACAGCACGCTGTTGCCGGTCGGATGGCGGCCGGAGAGCTGCCGTAATTCGTGTGCCATCTTGTCGATCACCTCGTCGTCCGGCAGGGCCAGCGGATCGGACAGCAGCCAGAGGCCGTGCAGCAGTCGGCGCAGCCGCGTGTGCAGCTCCGCGGCCGACGGGTCGAGCCCCTGGGGCGGTGCGTTGTCGGCCCGGCCGAGCGCGACCGCGCGCCGGGGGTCGGCGCCGGTGAACCCCCGGGGGCGCGGGTAGGGCGCCGAGGCGATGAAGCGCAGCGAGCCGAGCCAGTCCCGTACGTCCGGTTCGCCGAACCGGAGCCGCAGATGGGCCACGCACGCCTCCGTGTCGCCCAGGAGCAGCTTCTGGTGCAGCAGGTGCGGGACGCTCGGGTGGCGCCCGCCGGGGGCGTACGCCCCGCGCAGCGTGATGTGCACCGCCTGCCACACCCCGTGGGACAGGCGGTCGTCGTCCTGGAAGCGCAGCCGGTGCAGGAGCAGGGCCCGCAGCAGCGGATCGGCGACGAAGTGGCCGGGCCCGGCCGGCCAGCCGTCGGCCCGCAGCGCGTCGCGCATCCGCAGGGCCACGTCGCCGTCCGGCGCGCCCCGGCCCAGCCGGATCTCCGCGAGCAGCCGGGCGGATTCCTCGTCGTGCGCGGCGGCCAGTACGGCGAGCTGGTCCAGGCGCGGTGCGGGGCCCGGCAGCAGACGGGCCAGCAGCTCGTCCGCCACCCGGGCGGGCGCCCGGTCCTCGCGCACCTCCACCACGGCGTCCAGCAGCGAGCCCGGCACCAGGGAGGCGGGCTCGGGGGCCTGGCCCGCTGCCAGCGCCAGCAGTTCCACGGCCAGCGGGCGTCCGCCGGTCAGCCGGTGCACCCCGCGGGCCAGCCCGGCCGGGGTGCGGCCCCGGGGGTCGTGCCGGTCGAAGGCGGCGCGCGCGTGCTCCGGGTCGAGCGGGGTCAGTTCCACGGCCAGGATGCCGGACGTCACCGAGGAGCCCCGGGCCCAGTGCGAGCCGTGCGCCACCTCGGGGAGCCTGCGCCGCACCGCGTGGCTCAGCCCTTCGTGCTCCCGGATCCGGGAGGAGGCGAACACCGCGATCCGGTCGCGCCCGCCACCCGCCCGCCGTCGCAGCAGGGGCTCCAGCAGCTGCCGGCCCAGGGCGGTGTGCGCGTTGTCGACGAGCAGGACCGGGCGGCCCCGGCGGGCGCCGGTGGACAGGCCGCGGTACGCCGCGACCAGGTCCTCGGCCAGGGCGAGCACCAGGTGGTCCTCGGCCCGGCGGCGCAGGTCGTCGCCGCGCTCGAAGTCGACGGCCAGCCGGCGCAGCCCGGCCCGGCCGTTGCCCCCGGCGTGCGGGTAGCCGCCGTACCAGTCGGCGGAGCGGCGCTGGAAGCGGCTGAACGTTACTTCCAGGACCGTTTCGACGGTGGCCTCGGCGACCATCCCGGCCATCGGGGCCACGGAGTCGAAGGCGCTGGCGGCGAGCTTGGTCAGCACTTTGGTGACCCAGCCGGTCGCCGCGTCGCCGCGCCCGTCGACGGTCGCCAGCATCGGGCCCAGCGACTGGAGGTCGCGGCGGGCCCGGGTCTCGTCCTCGCGGGTCCAGGAGATGGAGGCGACGGCCACCAGCCCGAGGCTCAGCCGGGGGAACCGCACCGGCCGCGCCGCGCGCACCCGGTTGCTCAGCTGGACGGCCAGCTCGGGCAGCGCCGCGGTGACCGGGGTCCAGCCGGGGCCCGGGTCCGCGGGGACCGTGACGGCCTCGCAGTCGACCATGGCGACCGGGGTGACCTCGCGGTACAGATGGCGCAGCTGCTTGAGGGCGGCGGTCTTGCCCATGCCGCGGCCGCCGGTGAACACCACGACGGGCGGATCGTCGTGGTGCTCGTAGTCGGCGCGGGCGGAGCGGTACGGAGTGAGGCCGGTCAGCCGTGCCGCGAGGCCGTCGTCACCGAAGACTGCCTCGCGCCCGTACAGCTCTCTCTCCACAGCGCCCCCAGCGTCGACGATCCACCCGATCTGTCACACCGTCAACAACAGGGTATAGCTCGGTAGTTGGCGGTGAATAGCAGATTTCGGGTGACGTTCGAAAGAGGGCGTCGCGGCCCTGAAGCGTGTTGCGGAAGGGGGCGTCGTGACATGCGGAAGGGGCCGTCGCGACATGCGGGCGGGGGAGCCGTGACATGAGGAAGGGGGCGTCCGGACCTGATCGGCCGGACGCCCCCTCGGGGCCGGAACGGAGCGGGGCTACTCGCCGGACGGGCTCGGGCTGCCGCCGTTCTCCCGGCGCTTCAGCTCCTCCTCGCGGCGGCGCAGATCCGCCTCCCAGTCCTTGAGGAGCGACTCGTCCTTCTTGTTCTCCTCGCGGAGCGCCTGGAGAAACTCGGGGTTGTCGTCCGGCGCGACCCACTGCCGGCGGTGGTTGCGGTGCCACTCGGAGGGCGTACGGCCCCCGGCGGGCGCGGTGCGCATCTTGCCGGCGGCCAGCCAGACGATCGGGCCGACGATCCAGAACAGCAGGATGATGAAGACCCAGGCGATCTTCGGGAGGTGCTTGGCCTCGTCCTCGGGGGTGTTCAGGCAGTCGATGAAGGCGTAGATCGTCAGCGCCAGCGGCAGGAGATAGATCAGAGCCCGGAACATGGTGAAAGGTCCCCCTGCGGAGAGTTGGCGGGGCATGTCCCGCCCCGGTGTGGGGCCAGAGTAGCCGGTGCCCCTGACATGCAGCGGCGAACGGAGCGGAACCCTTCGGCGACGCACCGGCACCGGGTCCGGGCCGGTGCCGGACGGGGATCCGGGGTGGTGCCGGACGGGGATCCGGGCCGGTGTCGGACGGAGATCCAGGGTGGCGTCGGACGGGGATCCGGGGTGGTGTCGGACGGAGGTCCGGGCCGGTGTCGGACGGGGTGCCCCGGGTGATCGCCGGGGGTGATGACAAACTGGACGGCATGGCTTACGACGATCTTCGTTCCCTCCTCCGGGCCCTGGAGCGCGAGGGCGATCTCAAGCGCATCAAGGCCGAGGTCGACCCGTACCTGGAGGTCGGCGAGATCGTCGACCGGGTCAACAAGGCGGGCGGCCCCGCGCTGCTCTTCGAGAACGTCAAGGGGTCCTCGATGCCCCTGGCCATGAACGTCTTCGGGACCGACCGGCGGCTGCTCAAGGCGCTCGGCCTGAAGTCGTACGCCGACATCAGCGACAGGATCGGCGGGCTGCTCAGGCCGGAGCTGCCGCACGGCTTCGTCGGCGTGCGGGAGGCGTTCGGCAAGCTCGGTTCGATGGTGCACGTACCGCCGAAGAAGGTGAAGCAGGAGAGCGCCCCCGTCCAGGAGGTGGTCCTGACCGGCGACGACGTGGACCTGGACCGGCTGCCCGCGCTCTTCACCTGGCCCGAGGACGGCGGCTCCTTCTTCAACCTGGGGCTCACCCACACCAAGGACCCGGAGACCGGCATCCGCAACCTGGGCCTGTACCGGCTCCAGCGCCACGACCGCCGCACCATCGGCATGCACTGGCAGATCCACAAGGACAGCCGCAACCACTACCAGGTCGCCGCCCGGCGCGGTGAGCGGCTGCCGGTCGCCATCGCCTTCGGCGCACCGCCCTCGGTGACGTACGCCTCCACCGCGCCGCTGCCGGGGGACATCGACGAGTACCTCTTCGCCGGGTTCATCCAGGGCAAGCGGATCGAGATGGTCGACTGCAAGACCGTGCCGCTCCAGGTGCCCGCGCAGGCGGAGGTCGTCCTGGAGGGGTGGCTGGAGCCCGGGAAGATGCTGCCCGAGGGGCCGTTCGGCGACCACACCGGCTTCTACACCCCGCAGGAACCGTTCCCCGCGCTGACCATCGACTGTGTGACCATGCGCCGGCGTCCGCTGCTCCAGTCGATCGTGGTGGGCCGTCCGCCGACCGAGGACGGGCCGCTGGGGCGGGCCACCGAGCGGTTCTTCCTGCCGCTCCTCAAGATCATCGTGCCGGACATCGTGGACTACCACCTGCCGGAGGCGGGCGGCTTCCACAACTGCGCGATCGTCTCGATCGACAAGAAGTACCCGAAGCACGCCCAGAAGGTGATGAGCGCGATCTGGGGCGCGCACATGATGTCGCTGACCAAGCTGATCGTGGTGGTCGACTCCGACTGCGACGTCCACGATCTGCACGAGGTGGCCTGGCGGGCGCTCGGCAATACGGACTACGCGCGCGACCTCACCGTCACCGAGGGCCCCGTCGACCACCTGGACCATGCCTCCTACCAGCAGTTCTGGGGCGGCAAGGCGGGCATCGACGCGACGCGGAAGTGGCCCGAGGAGGGCTACACCCGGGACGGGGGCTGGCCGGAGATGGTCGAGTCCGACCGCGAGACGGCGGCGAAGGTCGACCGCCGGTGGAAGGAATACGGACTGTGAGCGCCGCCGAAGCAGCACTGGGCTCCGGGCCCGTACAGCCGAGCAGCAAGGTCAGGGCCTTCCTGCGGCTGGTGATGATCGAGCACTCGGTCTTCGCGCTGCCCTTCGCGTACATCGCCGCGCTGACCGCGATGTTCCTGGACGACGCGTCGATCCACTGGGCCACGCTGCTGCTGGTCACCGTCGCGATGGTGGGGCTGCGGACCTTCGCGATGGCCGCCAACCGGATCATCGACCGGGAGATCGACGCCCGTAACCCGCGCACCGCGGGCCGGGAGCTGGTCACCGGGGCGGTCTCGGTGCGCTCGGCGTGGACGGGGGCGCTGGTCGCCGTCGTCCTCTTCCTGGGCGCGGCGGCACTGCTGAATCCGCTCTGCCTGGCGCTGGCGCCGGTCGCGGTGGTCCCGATGGTGGTCTATCCGTACGGGAAGCGGTTCACCCACTACCCGCACGCCATCCTCGGTATCGCGCAGGCGATAGGACCGGTCGGCGCCTGGCTGGCGGTGACGGGCAGCTGGTCGTGGGACGCGGTGATCCTCGGGCTCGCGGTCGGCGTCTGGATCGGCGGCTTCGACCTGATCTTCGCCTGCCAGGACGTCCAGGCGGACCGGGCGCACGGGGTGCGTTCGGTGCCGGCCCGGTTCGGCATTCCGGCGGCGCTGTGGGGCGCCCGGGTCTGCCACGTGATCACGACCGGGCTGCTGGTCTGGTTCGGGCTGGCCACCGAGGCCGGGCTGTTCTACTGGATCGGCATGGCGATCGTGGCCGTCGCCTTCGTGTACGAGCACCGGGTGGTGCGCCCGCACGATCTGTCCCGGCTGAACCGGGCGTTCTTCTCGGTCAACGGTTTCATCGGGATCGCGCTCTTCGCCTGCGCGCTGCTGGACCTGCTGGTGCGCGGCCTGGTGGTCTGAGCGCCCCCGGGCCCCACCCGGCCCCGGGTTACGAGAGGCTCCCGCGGCGGCGGAAGGCGAACGCCGCCGCCACGCCCGCCACCAGGCCGAACAGATGGCCCTGCCAGCTGACCGAGGTGTTGGCGGGGGAGAGGCCCAGCAGGATCGACGAGCCCCAGACCGCGGCGACGACCAGCCCGACGGCCATGTCGAGGACCCTGCGGTCCACGAATCCGCGTACGAGCAGATAGCCGAAGAGGCCGAAGACCAGCCCGGACGCGCCCGCCGTGTTGGAGTGTTCCGGCGACACCAGCCAGACCCCGAGGCCGTCCGCCACGATGATCGTGGCGGCCACGGCGGCGAACCGGCGGAGGCCGCCGAGCGCGGCGAGGAAGCCGAGGACCAGCAGCGGGACGCTGTTGGAGGCGACATGGCCGAAGCCGAAGTGGACGAAGGACGCGGGCACCACGTCCAGCAGCTCGGCGGCCCGGCGCGGCTCGATCCCGAAGCCGTCCAGCGCGTGGCCGGTCATCGTGTCGACGACTTCGAGCAGCCAGAGCAGCACCACCCAGCCCGCCATCAGCCCGGCCGCCGCCTTCGCCCGGTCGCCGGTGCTCCGCTCCCGCGCCGTGCGCCCCGGGAGTGCGGTCATCGTGGCCCCCTGCCGTGTGCTGTGCCGTTGCGGTCCCCACCCCCGGGAACGCCCGGGGCACCTTCCACGGTTCCGGTGCGGGGCGGCCGGATAGGCTCAGGCGTGTGGAATCCGGGACATCAGTGAGCCAACAGCAGCGACGGCCTTGGATTGTCGGGGTTTCGGGAGCCTCGGGCACCCCATTCGCCGCCGCGGTGCTCCGCGGTCTGCTGGCCGCGGGGGAGAGCGTCGATCTGGTGGTGAGCCGGGCCTCCCGGCTGACGCTGCTGGACGAGACCGGGATCGCGTTCCGCGACGCGCACTGGCAGGAGGATCTGCGCGGCTGGCTGGCGCGAGGTGCGGACGGGAAGCCGCACACCTTCGACGTGGACCTCGCGGGCGTACGGCACTGGGCGGCCGGTGATCTCGCTGCCGGGCCGTCCTCGGGCTCGTACCCGGCGAAGGGGATGCTGATCGTCCCGGCCTCGACGGCCTGTGTGGCCGGAGTGGCGCTCGGGCTCTCGAAGGATCTGCTCCAGCGGGCGGCGAGCGTGACGCTCAAGGAGCGGCGGAAGCTGGTGGTCGCGGTGCGCGAGACACCGCTGAACGGGCAGACGCTGAAGCATCTGGTGAGCCTGGACGAGGCGGGCGCCGTGGTGCTGCCCGCCTCTCCGGCGTTCTACGCGGGGGCGACGCACATCCAGGATCTGGTGGACTTCGTCGCCGGGCGGGTACTGGACGCGGCAGGGGTGTCGCACGACCTGTACCGCCGGTGGGAAGGGGAGCTCGGTGGCGGCTCCCGTGATTCCCGTGGCTGACCCGGAAGGGCCCCTGGTCAGCGCTTCTTCATGGCGCGCGGCTTACGGGTCCGGTCGACCCGGTGCGCGGCGGCGGGCTGGTGGGCACGCGAGCGGTTGGCCAGATCCTGAAGCTCACGCATCCGGGCATAGGCCATCTCGATCGTGTACACGGTCTTCTCACTCCTGAAGATTCGAAAGTATTTATGCAGATACTCGGGAAGATTTGCAGGCGATGAAGCCTGCATGCCTTAGATTCTACACGTAAACTCGCGATACTGCTGAACAATGGAAGGTTTCAGTCATATGGACGCGGTGGACAGGCAGCTCATCCAGGCACTCCGGGAGAACGGCAGGGCCTCGTACGCCGAGCTGGGACGGCTCGTCGGGCTCTCCGGGCCCAGCGTCACCGACCGCATCAACCGGCTGGAATCCGCCGGTGTCATCACCGGCTACCGCGCCACCGTCGACGCCGCGTCCCTGGGGCTCGGGGTCACGGCCCTGATCGGCATCTCGCTCTCGGACGCGGCCGACCACGAGGACGTGGCGCGTCGGCTGAAGGACCTCGCGGAGATCGAGGACGCCTGGTTCATCGCGGGCGACGACTCGTACATGCTCAAGGTGCGCGTCGGTGACGTGGACGGCCTGGAGCGCACCATCCGCCGGCTCAGTGGTACGAGGGGCGTCTCGCGCACCCGTACCACGATCGTGCTCTCCACCAAGTGGGAGAACCGGGTCGGCGAACTTCCCGAGCAGCCGTAGGCGTACCGTGGTGGAGCCCCCGGGTGACCGGGGGTTTCGCCCGGTATCAGCCATCACTCATCACCGGGACCCGTACAGCACGTCGACAGTCGACAACTGGGAGGCAGCCGCATGGACGTCGGGCTCAAGCGCGAGCTGGAGGAGAAGGTCCGCGCCGGTGAGCGCCTGACCCGTGAGGACGGCATCGCGCTCTACGAGTCGGACGACCTGGCGTGGCTCGGCGGCCTCGCGCACCAGGTGCGCACCCGGCTGAACGGTGACGTCGTGCACTTCAACGTCAACCGGCACCTCAACATGACCAATGTGTGCACCGCGTCGTGCGCCTACTGCTCGTTCCAGCGCAAGCCGGGCGAGAAGGACGCGTACACCATGCGCATCGAGGAGGCCGTCCGGCTCGCGAAGGCGATGGAGGGCGAGAGCCTCACCGAGCTGCACATCGTCAACGGGCTGCACCCCACCCTGCCGTGGCGTTACTACCCGCGCTCGCTCAGCGCCCTGAAGGAGGCCCTGCCGCAGGTCTCCCTCAAGGCGTTCACCGCCACCGAGATCCATCACTTCGAGACGATCTCCGGGCTCTCCGCCTCCGAGATCCTCGACGAGCTGATCGAGGCCGGTCTGGAGTCGCTGACCGGCGGCGGCGCGGAGATCTTCGACTGGGAGGTCCGCCAGCACATCGTGGACCACGACACCCACTGGGAGGACTGGTCGCGCATCCACCGCCTGGCGCACGAGAAGGGGCTCAAGACCCCGGCGACGATGCTGTACGGGCACATCGAGGAGCCCCGGCACCGTGTCGACCACGTGCTGCGGCTGCGTGAGCTCCAGGACGAGACCGGCGGCTTCCAGGTCTTCATCCCGCTGCGCTACCAGCACGACTTCGTGGACATGCAGGACGGCAAGGTCCGCAACAAGCTCCAGGCGCGGACGACGATGGCGACCGGCGCCGAGGCGCTGAAGACCTTCGCGGTCTCGCGGCTGCTCTTCGACAACGTGCCGCACGTCAAGGTCTTCTGGGTGATGCACGGCGTGCAGACCGCCCAGCTCGCGCTCCAGCACGGCGCGGACGACATGGACGGTTCGGTCGTCGAGTACAAGATCACCCACGACGCGGACAACTTCGGTACGCCGAACAAGCTCGGCCGCGACGACCTGCTGGACCTGATCCGCGACGCGGGCTTCCGGCCGGTCGAGCGCAACACGCGCTACGAGATCATCCGCGAGTACCCGGGTCCGGACGCCGACCGGCGCGAGTCGCCGCAGCCGATGCGCGTCTGACCTCCGGAGCGTTCCGTGCGCGAGCGAGCCCTGGCCCCGTGGCCAGGGCTTTCTCGCGTTCCGGACAGGGTTTGGGGCGAGCGTGTGTAATGGTTAATCTTCCTCCATGACGCTTACGTTCGAGCTGGATCCGAAGGTCGACCCCGCACTGTGCGAGGGCATCGTCGCGCTGTGGGCCGATGTCTCCAACGCGGGCGGCGCGGTGGGCTTCGTACCGCCCGTCACGGCCGACGACGTCCGGCCCGAGCTGGCCAAGCACCTGGCCGCGATGGGCGAGGGCCGCACCCGCCTGCTGGTCGGCCGCGATGCGGACGGGGCCGTCGCCGCCACCGCCTTCCTGGCCCTCAACACCCACCGGCTGATGGCCCACTGGCTCTGGCTGTACACGGTGATGGTCCACCCCCGCCACCAGGGCAAGGGGTACGGGCGCGAGCTGATGGACGCCGCGGCCGGAGCGGCCCGCGGGGTCGAGGGCATCGAGGCGATCCGGCTCACCTGCCGGGGCGGCACCGGCGTCGACTGCTTCTACGGCTCCTGCGGCTACAAGGAGGTCGGGCGGGTGCCCGACGCGATCCGGGTGGCCGAGGGGGACGACCGCGACGACATCATCATGCTGCTGTCCCTGGGAACCGCCTGACCGGGCCGGGCCCCCTTTGGCGGAGCCCTCCGAACTGATCGATTCCGGGGCATGCTTCACTGGTCGGGCAGGATCGAAGGACGTCTTACGCTGAGAGAGAGGCCAACTGTGTCCGCTGCCAAGCCGAGCGCGACGATTCGGTACACCGCGATGCGCCTCAGCATCTTCGTCGGCTGCTTCGTGATCGCGGCCATGGCCGTCCACTTCGGTCTGCTGCCCTCCGGGACGAACGGCTCGAACATCGTCTGGGTGGTTCTGCTCGCCCTGGTCCTTTCCGCGCCGCTCAGCTACGTACTGCTGCGCAAGCAGCGCGACGAGATGTCCGAGCAGATCGTCACCAAGGTCGACCGCGCCAAGCGGCGCCTGGAGGCCAACCGCACCCGCGAGGACCAGGTCACCTCCGCCTGACGCCTGACGCCTGACGCCTGACGCCTGACGCCTGACGCCTGACGCCTGACGCCTGACGCCTGGCGTTGAACGGTCGGCTGTCGGCGTTCGACGGGCCTCGGGACGGCGCGAGGGGCGGGTAAGTTTCCTCACACCCCTGCGGCACCCGCACGCTTCTTCCACGGAACCCCAGTACCGGAGCACCTGCTCCGGTACTGGGGTTCCGGCCGTTTCGGGCCCGGCATGGCGCGGGTGCGAAGAGGGAAGAGTCAAAGAAGACCTTTGAGGTTCCCAAAGTTCAAGTGTTAACGTGTTCGACATGGAGACAGCAGTGCGCCCTCGACATGCCGCGAGCATCCCGCTCGTGGTGCGCCTGCACGTCGATCTATGCCGCTGTATGTCCGCGGTCTGTTGCCGCGCAGTCTGAACGGCACCATGCAGCGGCGCCGCCCCTGAGACGCGGGCGCCGCACCCACCCCGTCCCCACATCCCTGCCCTCGTGCGCCCCGATGCGTCACATCTGGAGTGTGTCCGTGTCCGCGAATCCCGCGTCCACCGCTGCCGACAGTCCGTCCGGCTCCGGTTTCCGCCTTCCCAAGGTCCCGTTCTGGGCCCAGATAGTCGCCGGTCTCGTCCTCGGCGTCGTCCTGGGCTGGCTGGCCCGCAGCTACGACATCGGCTGGCTGTACACCACGCTCGACAAGGTCGGCCACATCTTCGTCCAGCTGCTGAAGCTGGCCGTCGCACCGCTCGTCTTCTTCGCAATCCTGGTGTCGATCACCAACCTGCGCAAGGTCAACAACGCCGCCCGGCTGGCCACCCGCACCCTGCTCTGGTTCATGATCACCTCGCTGATCGCGGTCGCCATCGGCCTCGCGATCGGCCTGATCACCAACCCGGGCTCGGGCACCGGCCTCACGCCGAAGGACGGCAAGCTGCCGGAGCACGCGGGCTCCTGGCTCGACTTCCTGACCGGCATCATCCCGGACAACGTGATCACGCCGTTCACCGAGCTGAACGTGCTCCAGATCGTCTTCATGGCCGCCGTCGCCGGCATCGCCGCCCTCCAGCTCGGTGAGAAGGCCCAGCCGATCCTCACCCTCAGCGAGTCCGTCCTGGAGCTGCTCCAGAAGGCCCTGTGGTGGGTCATCCGCCTCGCCCCGATCGGCACCATCGGCCTCATCGGCTACGCGATCGCCGACTACGGCTGGGACCTGATCGGCAAGTACGCCACGTTCACCGCCGACATCTACATCGGCTGCGCCCTGGTGCTGTTCGGTGTGTACCCGCTGCTCCTCGCGACCGTCGCCAAGCTCAGCCCGGTGCAGTTCTTCAAGGGCGCCTGGCCGGCCATCCAGCTGGCCTTCGTCTCCCGCTCCTCGGTCGGCACCATGCCGGTCACCCAGAAGGTCACCGAGCGCCTCGGCGTCCCGAAGGAGTACGCCTCCTTCTCGGTCCCGTTCGGCGCCACCACCAAGATGGACGGCTGCGCCGCGATCTACCCGGCGCTGGCGGCGATCTTCATCGCGCAGATCTTCGACGTGCAGCTCGGTGTCGGCGACTACATCCTGATCGCCTTCGTCTCGGTGATCGGTTCGGCGGCCACCGCCGGTCTCACCGGCGCGACGGTCATGCTGACCCTCACGCTGTCGACGCTGGGCCTCCCGCTGGAGGGTGTCGGTCTGCTCATGGCGATCGACCCGATCCTCGACATGATGCGTACGGCCACCAACGTGGCGGGCCAGGCGCTGGTCCCGGTGATCGTCTCGGCCCGCGAGAAGATCCTCGACCACGACGCGTACAACTCGGCCTCCTCCTCCCCGGTCGACGGCGAGGCCCGTGACGCCGAGGTGCGTGACACCGAGGTCCGTGACGCGGACCAGGAGCGGGTGCCGGTCACCGCGTAGCCGGTTCAGGTACGACGCACGGGGCGCCCCCGGTCCGCGAGCACGGACCGGGGGCGCCCTCGTACCCTTACCGGGGGAGAAGCGGTACATCGGGGGCGGAAGGAAGTCGACGTGGGTGCGGTGAAGAACAAACGGATGCCGCGGGCCGTGCGCGAGCAGCAGATGATGGACGCCGCGGTGCGGACCTTCGGGCAGCGCGGGTACCGGGCCGCGTCGATGGACGAGATCGCCGAGCTGGCGGGGGTCTCCAAGCCGCTCGTCTACCTCTACCTCCACTCCAAGGAGGAGCTCTTCACCGCCTGCATCCGACGCGAGGCGAAAGCGCTGGTCGACGCGGTACGGGCGGGGGCGGAGCCGGGGCTTCCGGCGGACCGGCAGCTCTGGTCCGGGCTGCGGGCCTTCTTCACGCACACGGCCGAGCACCCGGACGGCTGGGCGGTGCTGCACCGCCAGGCGCGTACGCACGGGGAGCCGTTCGCCGACGAGGTGGCGGCGATGCGCGACGAGATCGTCGCGTTCGTCACGGAACTGATCGGGGCCGCGGCCCGCGAGGTGCACCGCGACCCGGAGCTGCCCGACCGCGATGTGGCGGGGCTCGCGCAGGCGCTGGTGGGGGCCGCGGAGTCGCTCGCCGGCTGGGCCAACGAGACCCCGGGCGTCTCGGCGAAGGAGGCCGCGGCCACCCTGATGAACTTCTCCTGGGCGGGCCTGGAGAACCTCATGAACGGCCGCCCGTGGCAGCCCCCGGCCCCGGACCGGTCTCCGGCTCCGGACCGGGAGCGCGCCGGGTCCGTCCGGTGAGGTGGACGCGGCCGGCGGGGCCGCGCAGCTGGAACCGGGTGCCGTCGGCCGCGTAGGTGACGGTGGCGGGCAGCAGGACCGGGGCCCTGAAATCGGCCCGTACGTGGTGGACCCCGTCCGGGTCCGGGAGCTCGGCCAGGCAGCGGGCGACGGTCCACATGCCGTGGGCGATGGCCCGGGGAAAGCCGAAGAGCCGGGCGGTCAGCGGATACAGGTGGATGGGGTTGCGGTCACCGGAGGCGGCGCCGTACCGCCGTCCCAGATCGCCGGGGAGCCGCCATTCGGCGACGGCGGGCAACTCCTCTTCCGGTGCGGGGGCCTTGGGCGCGGTGCCGTCCGGGGCGCTTTGGGCGTGCCGGGAGAGGTAGCCGCTGCGGGACTCCCAGACCAGCGTGCCCGCCCGCCGCGCCTCGGTGACCATCGTGACCTCGGTGCCGCGCCGGTGCGGGGTCAACTCCTCGGCGTACACGGTGAGTTCGAGTGCGTCGGTGGGGTGTGCGGGGTGGTGGCGGGTGATCTCGATCCAGGTGTGCACGAGCCCGAGCACCGGCAGCGGGAACGACCGGGCCGCCATCAGCCCCATGGTGAGCGGGAAACCCAGCACATGGGGGTAGGTGAGCGGCAGCGGGCCGGCCCCGGTGAAGCCGCAGACCTCGCGGTACGCGGCGAGCGGGCCGGGCGGGGGCGGTGCGGCCGGGCGGACGGCACGCCCGGCGGGGAGTACGGCGCCGGGGGCGGCGGCCCTCTTGAAGAACGATGTGACGGCCGCACGTGCGAGTGTCGCGTTCAGATGGGGCATGGGGTCACGCCCCCAGCAGGCTCTGGCCGCAGACCCGCACGACCTGGCCGTTGACGGCCGCCGAGCCGGGCTGGGCGAACCAGGCGGTCGTCTCGGCGACGTCGACCGGGAGCCCGCCCTGCGCGAGGGAGTTCATCCGGCGGCCCGCCTCCCGGACGAGGAGCGGCACGGCCGCGGTCATCCTCGTCTCGATGAAGCCGGGCGCCACCGCGTTGACCGTGATGCCGTGGTCGGCGGCGGCGCGCGGGGCCAGCGAGCGGACCAGTCCGACGATGCCCGCCTTGCTCGCCGCGTAGTTCGTCTGGCCGTTGTTGCCCGCGATCCCGGCGATGGACGCGGTGGCGACGATCCGGCCGCCGCGGTTGAGGGTGCCCGACTTCAGCAGCGCGTCCGTGGTGCGCAGTACGGAGTCGAGGTTCACTTCGATGACCGGCGCCCAGCGTTCGGCGGGCATGTTGGCGAGGCGGCGGTCGCGGGTGATGCCCGCGTTGTGGACGAGTACGTCGAGTCCGTCCGGGGCCGCGTCGGCGATCCGCTCCGCGGCGTCGTCGGCGGTGATGTCCAGCGGCAGCGCGGTGGCGCCGATCCGCTCGGCGGTGGCGGCCAGTTCGTCGTGCGCGGCCGGGACGTCGAGGCAGAGCACCCGGGCACCGTCCCGGGCCAGCACCGAGGCGACCGAGGCCCCGATGCCGCGCCCCGCGCCGGTGACCAGGGCGGTGCGCCCGGCGAGCGGGGCCGCCCAGTCGGCGACGGGCCCGGGGGCGGCGGCGGTCAGCTCGATCACCTGGCCACTGACGTACGCGGACCGGGGCGAGAGCAGGAAGCGCAGGGTGGATTCGGCCGCGTCGACGCCTTCCGGGGCGATCCGGAGCAGCTGCACGGTGGCGCCCCTGCCGATCTCCTTGCCCAGGGAGCGTACGAAGCCCTCCAGCGCCTGCTGGGCGGCGGCCTGGTGGTGGTCGTCGGCCGACGGGCGCACCCCCAGCACCACGACCCGCCCGCCCGGGGCGAGGGAGCGGACCACCGGATGCAGCGCAGAGTGGACGTGGGCGAGCCCGCCCGGGGTGTCGACCGCCGTCGCGTCCAGCACGATCCCGGCGGGGCGCTCGGCGTGGGCGCGGACGGAGAGGCCGGTCGCCGCGAGGAGCGAGCCGAGCCGCTCGGTCACCCCGGAGTCCCCGGCGGTGAGATGGAGCAGCGGGCCGTCCAGCGCCGGTGCCCCGGGCGACCAGCGGCGCAGCGCGACGGGCCGCGGCAGTCCGAGCCGGCGGGTCAGAAAACGGCCGGGTGCCGTGCCGGTGAAGTGCAGATAGCGGTCGGCCATTGTCCGGACTCCCTGCTCGGTCGTAGATTTACTTCGGAGTAAGGTTACTCAAGAGTCAGGAGTTGGTCGAGATGATCCCCCTCGCACTCCCGCAGCCCCGCAGGGTCGCGGTCATCGGCGGCAGCCGCGTCCCGTTCGCGCGCTCCGACGGCCCGTACGCACGGCTCTCCAACCAGCAGTTGCTGACGGCCGCGCTGGACGGGCTGGTCGAGCGGTTCGGGCTCCGGGGGCAGCGGGTCGGCGAGTTCGTCGCGGGCGCGGTGCTCAAGCACAGCCGCGACTTCAACCTGGCCCGGGAGACCGTGCTCGGCTCGGCGCTCGACCCGCGCACTCCCGCGTACGACGTCCAGCAGGCCTGCGGGACCGGGCTCCAGGCGGTCGTCGCCGCCGCGAACAAGATCATGCTCGGGGCCGTCGACTCGGCGATCGCGGGCGGTGCCGACACGGCCAGCGACGCGCCGCTCGGCGTCAACGACGAGCTGCGCCGCATGCTGCTGGCCGCCCGCCGCGCGAAGTCGGCGGGCGGGCGGCTCAGGGCGCTCGCCGGGGTGCGCCCCCGCCACCTCGTCCCGGAGATCCCGCGCAACGCGGAGCCCCGTACCGGCCTCTCGATGGGCGAGCACGCGGCGGTCACCGCCCGCCGCTGGGGGATCGGCCGCACGGAGCAGGACCTGCTCGCCGCCACCAGCCACCAGCGGCTCGCGGCGGCGTACGAGCGCGGCTTCCTGGACGATCTGGTGGTGCCGTTCCGCGGTCTGGAGCGCGATCAGAACCTGCGCCCCGGCTCCACGGCCGAGAAACTCGCCGCGCTGAAGCCGGTGTTCGGCACCGGACACCCCGACGCCACGATGACCGCGGGCAATTCGACCCCGCTCACCGACGGCGCCGCGACCGTGCTGCTGGCGAGCGAGGAGTGGGCCCGCGCGCACGGCCTGGAACCGCTCGCCTACCTCTCCCTGTACGAGACGGCCGCCGTCGACCATGTGCACAGCGAGGACGGGCTGCTGATGGCCCCGGCGTACGCCGTACCGCGCATGCTGGAGCGCGCCGGGCTCACCATCGAGGACTTCGACCTGTTCGAGATCCACGAGGCGTTCGCCTCCCAGGTGCTGGCGACCCTGGCGGCCTGGGAGAAGCAGGGGCTCGCCCCTGTCGACCGGGACCGGCTCAACGTCGCCGGCTCCTCGCTCGCCACCGGCCACCCGTTCGCCGCGACCGGCGCCCGGATCGTCGCCACGCTGGCGAAGCTGCTGGCGGAGCGGGGCGCGCCGTCCCGGGGCCTGATCTCGATCTGCGCGGCGGGCGGCCAGGGCGTCACGGCCGTTCTCGAACGTCCCTGAGTACCCCGGGCAGCCCCTTCGGCCCGTACGGCAGCACCCGTACGGCAGTACCCGTACCGCACCGCACGCACCGCATGCACCGCATGCACCGCACCGCACGTACCGCACCGCACCGGCCGCCGGACGGACCCGGCGCCGCCCGCCACCACGCCGAGGAGCCGCACGTGTCCACGCCACCCACGCCGCCCGCCGTGTCCGCCCCCGTGCTCGTCGAACCGACCCTCACCCGGGGCGCGGACGGCACCGTCCGGCAGGCGGCCGTACCGCCCGCCGCCCCGCAGGTGCGCCGCGGCTCACTCGCCGATATCCCGTTCGACAACGCCCGCGAGGCCCCCGCCGAGGCCGTGCTCAGCCGCAAGCAGCCGGGCGCCAGCGGCGGTGACGGTGACGGCGGCGGCGGTGGCGAGTGGCGGGACGTGACGGCGGCGGAGTTCGCCGAGGAGGTCCTGGCCGTGGCCAAGGGCCTGATCGCGGAGGGGCTGGGCCCCGGCGACCGGATCGCGATCATGGCCCGCACGACGTACGAGTGGACCCTGCTGGACTTCGCGGCCTGGGCGGCCGGGCTCGTCACCGTCCCGATCTACCCGACCTCCTCCGCCCTCCAGGCCCGCTGGATCCTCCAGGACTCCGGCGCCGCGGCCTGCGCCGTCGAGACCACGGAGCAGTCCCGGCTGATCAGCCAGGAACGCAAGGAGCTGGGCGGCCTCGTCCACCTCTGGCAGTTCGACACGGGCGCCCTCGGCCGACTGCGCAGGGCGGGCCGGAACGTTCCCGACGACGAAGTCGCCGCCCGCCGCGCCGCCCTCGCCCCCGAGACCCCGGCGACCCTCGTCTACACCTCGGGCACCACCGGCCGCCCCAAGGGCTGCGTCCTCACCCACGGCAACTTCTTCGCCGAGGTGGACAACGCGATCGAACTCCTCCACCCGGTCTTCAAGTCGGTCAGCAAGTACCCCGCCTCCACGCTGCTCTTCCTGCCGCTCTCGCACGTCTTCGGGCGCATGGTCGCGATCGGCTGCCTGCGCGCCCGGGTCCGCCTCGGCCACGCCCCGTCCATCAGGACGGAGGACCTGCTCGCGGACCTGGCCGGCTTCCGCCCGTCGTTCCTGCTGGCCATCCCGTACGTGCTGGAGAAGGTCTACAACACCGGCCGGGCCACCGCCGAGAAGATGGGCCGCGCCGCCTCCTTCGACCGGGCCGCCCGGATCGCCCGGCGTTACGGGGAGGCCGTCGAGGCCGCCGAGCACGGCACCGGACCCGGCCCGGGGATCGGCCTGCGGGCCGCCCGCGCCCTGTACGACCCGCTGGTCTACCGCCGCATCCGGGCCGCGCTCGGCGGTCACGTCCGGTACGCGATCTGCGGCGGCTCCCCGCTGGGCCACCGCCTCGCCGCGTTCTACGCGGGCGCGGGCATTGAGATCTACGAGGGCTACGGCCTCACCGAGACCACCGCCGCCGCCACCGTCACCCCGCCGCTCAAACCGCGCCTGGGCACCGTCGGCTGGCCGCTGCCCGGCACCGCCGTACGCATCGCGGACGACGGCGAGGTGCTGCTCGGCGGCGGCCAGGTGTTCCAGGGGTACTGGGACGGGGAGCGGGCGGAGGCGGTGCCCGCGGGGCGGGGCGGCTGGTTCGCCACCGGGGACCTGGGCGCGCTCGACGACGAGGGCTACCTCACGATCACCGGCCGCAAGAAGGACATCATCATCACCTCCGGCGGCAAGAACGTCACCCCGGCCCCGCTGGAGGACCGGCTGCGCGCCCACCCCCTGATCAGCCAGTGCATGGTGGTCGGCGACAACCGCTCCTTCGTCGCCGCCCTGATCACCCTGGACCCGGACGGGCTCGCGCACTGGCGCCGGATGACGAAGAAGCAGCACGTCCCGATCCGGGAACTGGTCGACGACGACGAACTCCGTACCACCCTGCAACGCGCCGTCGACGAGGCCAACCAACTGGTCTCGCGCGCGGAGTCGATCCGCAAGTTCGCCGTTCTGCCGGTGGACTTCACCGAGGAGGGCGGCCATCTGACGCCCTCCCTGAAACTGAGGCGCGCCGCGATCGCCCGCGACTTCGAGGCGGAGGTCGAGGCGCTGTACCGGAAGTGAGCGGTGCCCCGGACCGGCCGGGGCACCGACCGTTTCCTACACCTTGCCGTTGTGGTGCGTGATGTCCCAGTGGCTGCCCTCGTCGGCGTAGACGTTGCCCGCGGGGGACTTGTAGAGGGCGGCGCCGTCGCCGCGCTTGCCCGCCTTGGCGAACTTGCCCCTGATGTAGGAGTTGACGCAGGGGACCCTGGTGGAGATGTCGGTCTTGTAGCCGTTGCGGTGGCTGTACGGGCCGGGCTCGTGGCCCGCCTCGGTGCCGCCCGTGATGACCACCTCGCAGCCGCTGGCCTTCTTGAAGGCGATGACGCCGTCGACGGACGCCTTGTTGATCCGGGTGAAGGAGGTGCACGACCCGTTGTTCCAGTCGGAGCAGTGGCCGCTGGACGCCCAGGTCACCCCCGCCTTCTTGAGTACGGCGGCGGCGTCCTCGTGCTTCGCGTACTTCGCCGGGGCGGCTGCCGGGACGACGGCCTGCGCGGTGCCGGCCAGCAGCAGCGCCGACGTGGCGGCGACGGCGGCGACGAGCGCGCGGGTGGGGAGCGGACCGATGCGTCGTGTCATGTGGGGCACTCCTTGTCCTTGGGACGGTCGGCCGATGCTTCGAGGCTCCGATACTTCGAGGCTCCGATGCTTTCGGCTGCGGCGATCCTGCCCGGAACGGGACCGCTCCGAGGGTCGCCCATCGTGTGAAAAGGAGGTGCCGAAGTGGACGCCGGACGCTCGACGGCGGACCGGCACCCACACGGAGAAATTGTCGAACAGTTCGACTGAAAGCCCCCCTCCCGGCCCGTTCCGGCACGCTCGGAAGGCCCGTTGTTCCGAATGATCGGAAGAAATCCCTTCCACAACTCCCTTGCCCCGCAAAGGTTCCGCGCGAAATGCCTATGCGCCCCGGCGTGCGCCCGGCGGTTTCGTACGCAAGGTCAAACATGGCGTGTCCGGAGGTAAAGAGACGGTCACGTGAGTGGTATAGATATACCCGTCTTCGCAGGAGGACGGCCGTGCCCGTACGGAACGGGTGCACCGCCGTTCCCCCCACGCTTCAGCGCGCCGCAGGAGCCCAGGTCAATGGCATCCGGGGCGGCGGAATACCTCTCAAACCCCCTTCACTTCTCATGGATCCACCGGGCCGGCGGCCCGGTGGGCCGACGACTCATCGGCAAGGAGACGCCGTGCGTTACGGAACTGCGCTGAGGGAAGAAGTCCGGGCCCCGGGAACGACCCCTCTCATCGGTATCTACGACATGTATTCGGCCTCGGTCGTGGCCCGTCATTACGACGGGTTCTTCGTGTCCGGATTCGGCTTCGCGGCCTCGCACTACGGGCTGCCGGACATCGGGTTCATCGCCTGGCCGGACATGGTGGCCTTCGTGGAACGGCTGCGGCTGGCCTTCCCGTCGCACCATCTGCTGGTCGACATCGACGACGGCTACGTCGATCCGGAGGTCGCCTGCCACGTGGTGCAGCGGCTGGAGCGGATCGGTGCCTCCGGGATCATCCTGGAGGACCAGAAGCGCCCGCGCCGCTGCGGGCACGCGGACGGCAAGCAGGTGCTGCCGCTGGAGGAGTACCTGGAGAAGCTCGACCTGGTGCTGAAGAGCCGGCGCGACCTGGTGGTCGTGGCCCGTACGGACGCCACGGAGGAGTCCGACATCCTGCGGCGGGCCGAGGCGCTGGCGGCGACGGACGCCGATGTGGTGCTGGTCGACGGGGTGCGCAGCGTCGAGTGGATCCGGCGCATCCGTGAGGTGGTCGGCGACAAGCCGCTGCTGTTCAACCAGATCGCGGGCGGCAAGTCGCCCCGGCTCTCGCTCTCCGAACTGACCGACCTGGACTGCCAGGTGGCGATCTACAGCACCCCGTGCCTGTTCGCCGCGCATGCCGCGATCGACTCCGCGCTGAAGGAGCTGAAGAAGACCGACGGGCGGCTTCCGGAGTTCGTGGCCTCGGAGGGGGTCGGGGTGCAGCGCTCGACCGAGCTGCTGGAACGCAACATCAGCCGCCACCACCCGGCCCCCGCGAACGTCTGACCCGTACACCCCGCATCGCCGACTCCGTACGGTCCCCGCTCCGCGCATCGGCGGGGACCGTACGGCCGCGGGAGAACCGCACACCGAGAGAGAGCCGAGCCACCCGTGCCGCGAACACCCCTTCCCTTCTCCGCATCACGCGCCGCCCTCCTGATCACCCTCGCCGCCCTCTGCCAGGCCGCCACCGGCACGGCGTGGGCGGACGCCCCGGACGGCGGGATGGAGACCCATCACGGACCGTCCCTGATCACCATCGACAACTCCAACGCCGACTCCTGGCTGGAGGTCGACCGCACCCTGAACGTGCTGGGCCCGTTCAGCAAGGGCACCGCGGGCAGCGACCACGACGGAGGTGGCGGCGCGATCGACCAGAACGTCTCGTCCTCCCAGGCCGTGGGCGTCCAGGCCGCCCCCGACGAACAGGCCGACGAGGACGACGAGGACGAGGACGCCCCGCTCCCGCCCGCCGCGCCCCCGGAGTCCGCCGCGACGGGCGGCGACGACCCCGAGGGCGACGCCGACCACGACACCGCCACCCGCCCGGCTCCCTGAGCCCCGGGCCCCGGAACCGGACCCGGGCGGCGCGGTTTCTCAGCCCGGGTCCACGGTGTGCGTGCGCCCGGGCGCCGACGCCCGCCCCCGGAACCGCTCCTGGTGCCGCGCTTCGATCCCCGCGTCCCCGTACGCGTCCCGGTCGGCCAGGAACTCCCGGAACAGGGACGGCAGGACGTCCAGGACCGCCCGGTCGTCGTCGTGGTGGTGCAGCAGGATCCGGGCCCAGGACCAGGCGGGGTGGAAGACGCCGTACCGCACCTCGACCCACCGCATCCACCCCCCGTACCCCGCCGCCTCCAGCCCTTCGGGGGCGCCGTCCGCCACACCGATGAAGTACCCGGTCAGGAAGACGGAGACGGACTCCACCGTGTGCGCGTTGGTGAACATGGCGGGACGACGGCAGAGACGGTCGAGGAGGTCCAGAAAGCGCGCGTTGTCCATCGGGGGATGGTATGCGGTCCTCCGGCGTACGCGAGTCCGCTGGTCGACCCGGGGGCTCGGCCGTTCCACCGGCGGGGTGGGGGCGGCGGGCCCACCGGTCCCGGTTCACCGGCTCTGTCGACAGCTCTCAAGAAAGATCGAAATCAAGCCATGTCATCGAGTTACTTCTGGCGCATGTGGGGGGTGTGTCTTCACTCGACAGAAGGGTTGATTCCAAGCATGAAGCGCAGCTTGACGCGGGTCGTCGCCAGCACGACCGCGGTGATCGGCATAACGGCCGGAAGTTTCGCACTCGCCACCCCCGGCATGGCCGCCACCTCATCCGCTCCACGGCCCGCGGTCGTAGCCGTGACCGCGGTCAACAACCTCGGACTCACCCAGAACCAGGCCAAGGGTGTCCAGTGCTTCCTGGACGGCTCGATCTACGGCAACTTCGTGATCGACGGGTATCTCGGCACGGAGAGCTGGAAGGGGATCCAGCGCTGGCTCAACAACGAGTGGGGCCAGAGCCTCGCCGTCGACGGGGAGGTCGGCCCGCAGACGATCAAGGGGCTCCAGCACTTCCTCAAGAACGGTAACTGGGGATACACCGGCGCCCTGGACGGCGTCGCCGGCCCGGAAACGCAGGCGGCGTTCGCCAGGTTCGGCACATCGACCTTCAACCAGTTCTGCTAGGGAGCGGATTCGGTTGTGATCAAGGGCGGCTCGCCCGGGGTCACCGAGCCGGATCGTAGAGGCGCGGAGGCGGGGGCCGGCGCCGTGGCTGACGGGCCCGCCTCCCTTGCCGCCCGCCTTCTTCCGGTGGGCGGCCCGGTCCTTCTTCTCCGGAACGACCGCCTTGAGGCGATGTTCGCGTAGGCGGGCGCGGTTGCTGCGGGACAAGTGCGCCTTGTCCCCGGCGACCGCGCCGGGCCGGGCGCGGGGGCGGCCCTCGGGCCCGCGGGTCCGTGGTTTCTTGCCGAGAGGGGTCGCTTTCGGGTTCCTGCCCGGTTCGTTCGTCGCAGCCGCCCCCTTGGGCCCGGCCTTCTCCGAAGCGGCGAGGGCGATGCTGGTGAAGACGAGGCAGTCACGGTCGATGGGCAGGCGCGGGTACGCGGGGAAAACGGGTGGGCTCAGAACCGCAGGGCGGTGACCAGCCGGTGCGCCGCCGCCGCGTCGATGGAGCCGAGCGCCAACACCGTTGCCCCGTCAGGTGTCTTCCGTACGCGTATGTCGACCGCGTCCCCGCCCGTGGTGGCGGCGAAGGCGTTCCGTAGACGCTCGGCGACCCGGTCCGCGTCGAGCGGGGAGTCCGGGCCGGACGGGGCGGACGGGCCGGACGGGGCGGCGCCGAGCAGTCGGGCCAGGCGTTCGGCGGCGGCCGGTGAGGTGGCGCCGAGCGCGATGCGCCCGTCCCGGACCAGGATGTCCGGCAGGTCTATGCGGTAGGCGTCGAGGGTGTCGCGCAAGGCCCGCGCGGCCTTGAGCGTGCGCCTCGTGCCCGTACGGACCAGCTGGGCCAGCCGACGCGCCTCGGCGGGGGACAGCGCCCCCAACCCGACGACTCCGGGACCTGGTTCGGGTGCGCCCCTCTGGACCGGGACACGGATGCCCGCCTCCCGGAACGCCGAGGCCAGCTCGGCCGCCGCGTGCCGGGGCGCGAGCGCGTCGGGCTGACTCACGCGGCGCTCCCCTGCCGCGAACTGCGCAGGTCGGCCCAGACGTTCTTGCCTTGCGGCGCGGGCTCGGAGCCCCAGTCGAAGGCCAGCCCGCCGATGAGCGCGAGCCCCCGCCCGCTCTCGGCCACCCAGTCCGGGGTGCGCGGGGTGGGCGGCGTCGGGCTGGAGTCGCCGACCGTGATCCGTACCCCGTCCGAACGGCGTTGCAGCGTCAGCGTGCAGCGGGGGGAGGGGGTGTGGCGGTCGACGTTGGTCAGGAGTTCGTGCGCGCAGAGCGCGGCGGTGTGCGTCAACTCCTGGAAGTCCCACAGGTCCACCAGACAGCTGACGATGCGCCGCATGTGCGCGAGTGACTGCGGGTGAACGAACAACTCGTGTCGGTAGTGCGGCGGTTCGATCTCCGTCGTAACGGTCATGGCTCCTCCTGGGAGACGCGCACCGGTGGACCTCGGGTAACGGCCCGGTTTCCGTGTGTGACGGGAACAGCGTGGACCCCTCGCCTCATTCCCCGCAACTCGTTCGGCTGCAAAGTTGCAGAAACGCTGAATTGGGTGAACGTGCGCATGCATGATGTGTGACAGGAGATGTTCTCCGTGCGCGGTGTTCGCGCTCAACGCCTATGGGAAGGGGCAGCGTTGCCAAGTCATCCACGGCCAACGGTGCGACGTCGCAGGCTCGGTGCCGAGCTCAAACGCCTGCGTGAGGCGGCGGGAGTCAAGATGGAGGAGGCCGCCGAGCGCATTGGCGGCGACAAGCCCAAGATCTCCCGGCAGGAGAACGGCCGTCAGGGCGTGACCAAGCTGGAGATCGAGGCTCTGCTCGCACTCTACGGAGTGAACGACGACCGCCTCAGGATCGCGCTGACCAGTCTCGCCCGGGAAGGACGCCGCAAGGGTTGGTGGGCGCAGTACAACGACATACTCACCGCCGGATTCCAGGAACGGCTGTCGATCGAGTCCGACGCCGCACGCATCCACACGTTCCAGCCGTTGCTCATTCCGGGCCTGCTTCAGACCGTCGACTATGCGACCGAACTGATCCGCTCCGTGAACAGGGATGCCACGGAGGACGAGATCCAGTCGTATGTTGAGGTGCGCAGGAACCGGCAGGAGATCCTGGTCCGGAACAACGCGCCGCAGTACGTCTGCCTGCTCGACGAGGCCGTCCTCCGCCGCGAGATCGCCGGGGCGGCGGTGATGGCTGAGCAGCTGGAGAAGTTGATCGAGGTCAACAACCCGCCCAGGCTGACCATCCAGGTAGTCCCGTTCGGCCAGGGCTGGCACGCGGGGCTCGACGGGGCGTTCAACATCTACAGCTATCCCGACCCGATGGATCTCGATGTGGTGAATCTGGAGTACCTCGACGGGGCGCTGTACCTGGAGGAGAATGTGCCTGTCGACCGGTACCGGCTAGCCTTTGAGGAATTGCGGGCATCGGCTCTCGCGTCGCGTCAGTCCATGCAGCTGATCGCGGAGATCGCGCGGGAGTTCGCGAAGAGAACCTGAAGGTGGGCACAGCAGATGGTGCGACACGGACTCTCCCAGGACGCGTGGACGAAGTCCTCCTACAGCGGCGACAACGGGGGATCGTGCGTCGAGACCCAGATGACACCGGACGCCCTGGTCGCGGTGGGGGACAGCAAGGACCGGGGCCTCGGTGCCCAGGTGTTCGGGGCGGCCTCGTGGCGGGCGTTCGTCGGCGCCGTGCGCGAAGGTGCGATCTGAGGCAAGGGTTTCGGGCTCGGCGGGGAGCTGCACGTCGGGCCGCATGACGCTAGCGAGGAAGGCAGACCATGGCTCAGGGGCAGAAGATTCCGGCTGGCGAGCTGACAACCGCGGGCTGGCACACGAGCAGCTACAGCGGTGTGGACAACAACTGTGTGGAGCACGCCGCTCTGGCCTCCGGTCGTCAGGCCGTGCGCGACACCAAGGACCGGGGTCTCGGTGCCCAGGTGTTCGGGGCGGCCTCGTGGCGGGCGTTCGTCGGCGCCGTGCGCGAAGGTGCGATCTGAGGCAAGGGTTTCGGGCTCGGCGGGGAGCTGCACGTCGGGCCGCATGACGCTAGCGAGGAAGGCAGACCATGGCTCAGGGGCAGAAGATTCCGGCTGGCGAGCTGACAACCGCGGGCTGGCACACGAGCAGCTACAGCGGTGTGGACAACAACTGTGTGGAGCACGCCGCTCTGGCCTCCGGTCGTCAGGCCGTGCGCGACACCAAGGACCGGGGTCTCGGTGCCCAGGTGTTCGGGGCGGCCTCGTGGCGGGCGTTCGTCGGCGCCGTGCGCGAAGGTGCGATCTGAGGCAGGCGTAGGCCAGTAGGCAGGGGAGCGGATTCATGGACGTGTACGAGGCAGTGGACAGCCGGAGGGCCGTGCGGGCGTTCAGCGACAAGCCGGTGCCCGTGGACGTGCTCCGGCGCGTGCTGGCCGCCGCGACGCGGGCCCCGTCGAGCGGGAACCTCCAGCCGTGGCACCTGTACGTCGTGACCGGCGAACCCCTGGACGAGCTGAAGCGGCTCGCGACGGCCAGGGCGCGGGCGGGGGACCCGGGGGACGAGCGGGAGTACCCGATGTACCCGGCGGACCTGGCTTCCCCGTACACGGACCGGTTCGCCGCCGCGGCCGCCCAGCGGTACGGGGCGCTCGGCATCGAGCGCGACGACCCCGACCGCCCCCGGAAGATCGCCGCCCTGAACGCGACGGCGTTCGGGGCGCCCGTCGTGCTGTTCTGCTACCTCGACCGGGCGATGGGATCCGCGCAGTGGTCGGACCTGGGGATGTACCTCCAGACGGTCATGCTGCTGCTGCGCGCGGAGGGGCTGCACAGCTGCCCCCAGGTGATGTGGTCGATGTACCGCACGACCGTCGGCGAGGTGGTCGGTGCGGATGACGGGCACATGCTGTTCTGCGGTGTCTCGGTGGGGTACGAGGACGAGGGCGTGCCCCCACTGCGTACCGGCCGGGCGGAGCTAGCGGAGACGGTGCGTTTCATCGGGGCGTGAGCGGGCGGCGGCCCTGCGATGTCCATGCGCACGGAACGACGGCATCCGGAGGCGGGTGCCGCGTAGATCCGACAAGGTGCAGGCGGGGTCTCCCCGCGTCCGGGCGGGACGGTCGTGGCGGAACCGGAGACCTGCTGCCGTCGACCGGAAGCGGGGACGGCACCGTCCTCGTCGTCGTCCCGCTCCGAGGGCACCCGGTCGTGCGCGCCCCGCGCCCCGGAGCCGGCCGTCCGCCGGCCCCGGAACGCGGTGCGCGAGAGGTCTACTCGGGCGCCTCGATCGTCACCGGCTTGCCCAGGTCGTAGAAGTGCTGCGTGGTCGTGCTCATCACCCCGGCCGTGCTGGACTCGGCCTGCCCGCCGTAGGGCGTGAAGTCGTCCCCGAACCAGAGGATGTGCTCGCGCACGGCCGCGCCCATGAACGTGTACGGCTTCTTGTTCACGATCCGCCACGCCGTGACGTCCTCCCCGTTCTCCAGGGAGAGCACGGGCCGCTCCTGCTCGACGGTCCACTCCGGCGCCGACGCGATCATCTGGGCCGTCATCTCCGGATCGGCGAGCGCGCGGTAGAGCTTCCCGGTGGCGGCCACGATCTGCTCCTGCGGGTCACTGCTGTTCTTGTCCCCCTTGACCCACTTCCCGAGCCCCGGCGTCTTGATCCACTCGTCCTCGCCCTTGAAGACGTACGCCTTCTCCCCCTCCGGCCCCGTCATCGACCCGGCCAGCGCGGACTCGTCCCCGAAGAGGAACCGCGATGTCCCCGACTCGTCCCCCGACTGCACGGCCTCCGTTCCCGATCCGTACGCCTTCAGGGCGGCCACCAGGCACTTCGACAGGGCCGAACCGGTCAGGGTCGTACCGCCCTTGAGCTGGAGGCCGTCGCACTCGGACGGGGTGGCGAAGGCCGGGGACGACGCCTTCGGGCTCTCGTTCCCGGGTGCGGACCGGTCGGACGACGATTCCGGACGCGTCGGCTCGGCCGACCCGTCCGACGAGGAGCAGCCGGCCAGGAGGCCGACGGCGAGGAGGGTTCCTATGCAGGCGTAGCTGCGCGGACGTACAGGTCTCATGTTGTTCGAACTCCACTGGTCACGGACGGCCCGCGACCGCGGACCGTCTTATGGGCTCTCGCAAGCGAATCCAGAGCCCCGCACCACCGGTCGTGAAGGTGTTCGCCCCACGGGCCGCGGATGCGGGCCCTTGGATCCTAACGACCTGTACAGACAGCCCATTTCGCCTGCCGATCTGGCAGCGCGGGCCGGTGATCCGTCAGAATCGGCACATGCTGAGAGTCGGTTCGGTTGTGCTGGGTGTTTCGGATGTGCGCCGTGCGACGGCGTTCTGGACGGAGGCCCTCGGCTACGTCCCGCGCGAGGAGGAGACGGCGGACGACTGGGTGGTGCTGGTCCCGGCGGACGGGCCCGGGGTGCAGGTGGCTCTCGGGCTCAGCGAGTCACCGGTCCAGGAACATCCGCGCGTCCACCTGGACCTGTACGCCGCGGACGCGGCCGACCAGGCCGCCGAGGTCGAGCGGCTGGTGTCCCTGGGGGCCCGGCACGTCGACTGGGATCTCTACCCGGACGACCCCGACTTCGTCGTACTCGCCGATACCGAGGGCAACCGCTTCTGCGTCATCGACACCGGGCGGAACTGAGCCGCGGGGCACGGCCCCGGTCGCGCGAAGGTCCGGTCGAGCGGGGTCCGGTCGCGCGAAGGTCCGGTCGAGCGGGGTCCGGTCACGCGGAAGGGGGGAGCTGTTCGCGTACCCATGACGGGGCGGGGTTGGTGTGCGGACGGCCCGCCACGACGACCGTCGGCACGGTCTCGTTGCCGTCGTTGGCCGCCCGTACCGCCGCGGCTCCGGCCGGGTCGCGCCAGATGTTGACCCAGTGCATCCGGCGGGCGTCGCGGCCCAGCCGGAGGCGCAGCCGCATGCAGTACGTGCAGCCCGGCCGCCAGAAGACGATCGGCCGGCCGTCGGCCTCGCTGCGGCGTCGTGCCTCCTGCGCGCCGGTCGACCGCGGGAAGATCAGCGGCGAGTTCAGGGCCGCGAGCGCCAGGAAGACCAGCAGGACCGCCACGGCCGTGCCGGGGCTCCCCTTGGCGGCGGGCCCGGCGGCGGCGAGCGTGCCGCAGAGGGCGAGGAGTACCGGCAGGGTCCATGCGCGCGTCATGGTGACGCAGGCTACCGACAGGCCGGGCCGCTCCCGCAGCTGGGCCGCTTCCGCAGCCGGGCGGGGGCTACGACTCCAGGTAGCGGAGCACCGCCAGGATCCGTCGGCTGTAGCCGGACGTGCCGGGCAGATCCAGCTTGTCGAAGACGGAGTTGAGGTTCTTCTCCACCGAGCTCAGCGAGATGTGCAGCTTCTGCGCGATGGCGGTGTTCGTGTGGCCCTGTGCGAGCGTTTCCAGGACCGTGCGCTCCCGGGGCGTCAGCCGCGTCAGCGGGTCGCCGTGCGTGGTCCGGACGACCAGCTGCCGTACGACCTCCGGGTCGATCGCCGCCCCGCCGTCGTGGATCCGCTCAAGGGCGTCGAGGAACTCCTCGACCTGCGCCACCCGGTCCTTGAGGAGGTAGCCGACCCGCTCGGCGTTGGACGCGAGCAGCTGGGCCGCGTAGTTGCGCTCGATGTGCTGCGAGAGGACGAGCACGCCGACCCCGGGGAAGCGCTCCCGGATCTCCACGGCGGCCCGCAGCCCCTCGTCCGTGTGGGTCGGTGGCATCCGGATGTCGACGACGACGATGTCCGGCCGCTGCTCCTCGACCTCCTTGAGGAGTGTCACCGCGTCACCCAGTGCCGCCAGGACCTCGTGGCCCTCCTCGGCGAGCAGCCTGACCAGGCCCTCGCGCAGCAGGGTCGAGTCCTCGGCCAGGATTACGCGCATGGAAGCTCCGCGGTGATGACGGTCGGTCCCCCGAGGGGGCTGTGGATGTGCAGGACGCCGTCGAGTGCGGCCACCCGGCTGCGCAGCCCGTTCAGTCCGCCGCCGGTCCCGTTCGCGCCGCCCGTGCCGTCGTCCTCGACCCGGACGGTGAGCCGCGCACCGTCGAGCGTCACCACCACAAGGATCGCCGAGGCGGAGGAGTGCTTCGCCGCGTTCGTCACGGACTCCGACACCACGAAGTAGGCGGCGGTCTCGACCGGCCGGGGCAGCGGGGCGCCGACGTCGAAGCGGGTCCGCAGTGGAATGCCGCACCGCTCGGCGACCCCGCCGATCGCCTCCTGGAGCCCGAGGCTGTCGAGCGCCGACGGGTACACCCGCCAGGCCACCTCGCGCAGTTCGGTCAGCACGTTTTGGGACTCCTCGTGCGCCTGGAGCAGCAACGCGTCGGCCTGTTCGGGGTCGCGGCCCCGGCGCGCCCGGCCGATCAGCATGCCGAGCGCCACCAGACGCTGCTGGACCCCGTCGTGCAGGTCGCGCTCGATGCGCCGCCGCTCGGCGTCCACGGCCGCGACGACCGCGGCCCGGCTGGTGGCGAGTTCGTCGATGCGGCGCCGGAGCAGCTCCCGTTCGGAGGGCCCGAAGCATTCCCGGGTGGTCCGGGCGTCGAGCGCGGCCAGCGAGTGCAGGCCCTGGACATCGAGGAAGAGCAGTACGCCGCCGAGGAGGGCCTGGGTGAGCAGTTCGTCCCAGCCGAGGGTGCCCCGGACCGCTCCGCCGGCCAGGAGGCCGGCCAGGACGGCGCCGAAGACGAGGAATCCGACGACCACTCCGCAGAGCAGGCCCGTGTAGATGCGGATCGCGAGGTAGCGCACGATCTTCTGGTCGGAAGCCCTGTAGCGCTCGGGGAAGAGGTCGCCGAAGAAGACGGAGCGCCGGACCCGCTCGAGGGCGACCAGGCGCCTGGCGCCGGCCATCAGGATCTCCAGGGCGCTCGGCCGGGTGCGCGGCCAGAGCAGGAACGGGCCGAGGGCCGCGCCGACGACGAGGAAGTACAGGGCGCCGACGAGAGCGGTCGCGCTGCCGAGCAGGGTTCCCAGGCCGCGTCGGGGCCAGGACGGGGCGGGCGTGCGGGTGACGGTCCCGTCCTCACCGGCGCCGCCCCGGCCGGGCTCGGCCGGCGGCCGGTCGGACGCGGTGCCTGCCAGATCCCCTCGCACGGGGCCCGAGACTAGTGCGCCCGTACGGACCGGACAAGATCGTCCGGGCTGCGCGGAAAGCGGTGCCGGACCGGTGGGGCGGGAGCCGGGGGTCACGAGGCGCGCCGGTGCCGGGCCTGGCGGCGGCTGCGCAGCCGGACCGCCAGGTAGGCGGCGACGGCGACGAGGACGAGGGCCGCGACGGCCTTCGACAGGATGCCGACGTACGTCTCCACGACATCCCACTGGTCGCCCAGCCAGTAGCCGGCCATCACGAGGACGCTGTTCCAGACGAGGCTGCCGAGCGTGGTGAGCATGATGAACACGGGCATCGGCATCCGCTCGACACCCGCGGGCACCGAGATCAGGCTCCGGAAGATCGGCACCATCCTGCCGAGGAAGATTGCTTTGGTGCCGTGCTCGGCGAACCACTCCTCGGTGCGGACCAGGTCCGATGCCTTCACCAGGGGCAGCTTCCCCCAGATCGAGTGCATCCGCTCGCGGCCGAAGAGCGCTCCGATCCAGTAGAGCGCCACCGCGCCGGCCACCGAGCCGAGGGTCGTCCAGAACAGGGCCGAGGCCAGGCTCAGTACGCCCTGCCCCGCGGCGAATCCGGTCAGCGGCAGGATGACCTCGCTGGGCAGCGGCGGGAAGAGGTTCTCCAGGGCGATGGCCAGACCGGCTCCGGGGCCGCCCAGTGTGTCGACGAGGCCGGCGGCCCAGCCGGCGACGCCGTCCGTGGGCTGCTGGGCGAGCGCCGAGATCACGAGGTTCATGAGGGACTCCAAACCGGCGGGGACGGTGGGGCGGGTGCCCCGTTCTTCCTCCTCGAACTTAGAAATCGCCGCTCGGCGCCGGTATGAGGGTTGCCGTCCCTCCCGGTGGTGTTCTCCGCACTTCCCACCCTGCGGGAAACCGCAGGGTCCCGGGCGCGGGATTTTGTCCTCGGCTTCGGACCGGCCCGTGCCGTCGATGTCGGTGCCGGGTGCGATCGTGGGATCGACCGTGCGGTCACGGCGCTGCCGGCCACGGCCGGTCGGGCGGCCCGGAGGGACCGAGAGCGAGGAGTGGGCGGGATGACGGAATCCCGGGAGGGCGACGACGGGGCGGGGCGCGGTGGGCGCTTCGTGCTGCACCGGTTCAACGGGGACGAGGCGTACCGGCTCGGGGAGGCCACGGTGCGCGTGCTCCGTTCGTACGGAAGCGGGAGTGAGGGCGACGGCCACGAGGTGACGGTGTGGTTCGAGGCGCGGGCGGATCCGGAGGGCGCCCGGCGCTGTGCGGACACGGCGGAGGCGGGCATGGTTCCGTCCGCCGAGGTGGGCGTCGGGATGACGGAGGGGGAGGCGGACATCGACCGGCTGGTCGGGCGTACGTTCTTCATGCCCGGTGTGCCCGAGGGCGAGGATTCCGCGTCGTCCCTCCTCTACTACTTCGAGCACGAGCCACTGCGCGACAACCGGATCACCGTGGTCTCCCGCGACGGCGACCGCCTCCGGCTGCGCTGGACGGGGGAGTGCGACGACGTGAACTTCTACGACGGGAGCAAGCCCCCGACCCGGATCGGGGTCGAGGGCGTCTTCCTCTACCGCGACTCCCGGGACCCGGCCCCTACCAGGCCGCGGGAAGGTGCAGAGGGCTCCGGGTGAGGGCGGTGCCGCGCCATTCGACGGCGTCGACCGGCACGGTCAGGCGCAGGGTGGGCAGCCGGGCGGCCAGCCGGTGCAGGGCGAGGCGGAGTTCCGCGCGGGCCAGGGAGGCGCCCAGACAGTAGTGGTGTCCGCCGCCGAAGGCGAGGGTGGGGTGCTCCAGCGGGGCGAACAGGTCGGCGAAGGGGTCGCCGGGGAAGGCCGCGGGGTCGCGGTTGGCCGCGCCGCGGTCGAGGGTGACGAGGTCCCCAGCCCGTACGGCCGCTCCGCCGATCTCCAGGTCCTCGGTGGCGCGCAGCGGGTTGGTGTGTTTGCCGGGTTCGTTGAGCGGGATCAGGTGCGCCAGCCGCTCGGCCAGCGGGCCCGCACCCGCCTCGTCGGAGCCCAGACGGGCCCAGTCCTGCGGCCGTTCGCCCAGCAGGAGGAGGCTGTTGCCCAGCATGGTCATGGTGGTCTCGTAGCCGGCCACGACGAGGGTGGTCACGAGGTTGGCGAGATGGGTCTCGGGGATACCGCCCTCGCGGTCGGCGGCCTGCACGAGCGTGCTGATCAGGTCCGGCCCGGGTGCGTGCCGGCGGTCGGCGATGAGACGGGTGGTGAACTCGGTGAACTCCCGGGCGGCCTGCGCCGTTTCGTCCCGCGTCACCGAGGCGTCGGGGAAGGCGCGTTCGGTCCAGTGCAGCAGCCGGGTGTCGTCGAGGTCGTGGATTCCCAGCAGCTTGTTCATGACGGCGATGGGGAGGGGCCGGGTGTAGTAGTCGACGAGGTCCACGGGCGGGCCGTGGCGGACGAGGTCCTCGACCAGCCGGTCGGCGATCCGGGTGATCGCCGGTACGAGGTGGTCGACCGCGCGAGGGGTGAAGACCCCTTTGGCGGTGTGGCGCAGCCGGGTGTGCGGGGAGCCGTCCTGTTTGGCCATGGCGTCGGTGGTGTCGGAGAGGGGCGAGGCGGCCGCGGCGGGCAGGACGTGGCGGACGAACCGGTCGTCGGCCAGCACCTCGCGGACGTCGTCGTACCGGGTGAAGTGCCAGGCGGGGCTGGAGTCGGGCAAGGTCGTGCGCCGGGGCGGGCCGGGGGTGTCGAACAGCAGCCGGTGCAGGGGAAGGGGCTTCTCGTCGTCGGTCATGATCCTCCTGAACGAGCGGTGGCCCGTTGAGCCGGGGCGGCGGCGTTCCGGTTCCCCGGCTGCGGACGGGTGTGGCCGGCTGCGTGGCAGTGCGGCCGGGGGACGGACACGGGCAGGTACGGACGGGTACGGGCGGGTGCGGACGGGCGCGGCGGGGTGTGGCGGGAGCCGGGGACGGACGGGAGGCGGCGAAGAAGGGAAAAGCCGGTCCCGGGGCCGTGCGGCCCGGTACCGCCCCGCGCACCAGCACGACCGCACCGGCTTGGACACAGAGTGCCGAGATGGTTACTGTACGTGCCATGCGCGTGGTTATCGCTGGTGGTCATGGTCGGGTCGCTCGTGCCGCAACCCGTCTGCTCGCGGCTCGGGGATGGCAGGTCACCGGGCTCGTCCGCCGTCCGGAGCAGGCCGACGACGTGCGCGCCGCCGGAGCGACCCCGGTGCTCCTGGATCTGGCCACGGCCTCGGCGGAGCGGTTCGCGGACCGGATCGCGGGGGCGGACGCGGTGCTCTACGCGGCCGGGGCCGGCCTGGGTGACGCGCCCGGCCGGGCGAACCCCGTCGACCGTGACGCCGCCCTGACCCTCGCGGACGCCGCACAGCTCGTCGGCGTCCGGCGCTACGTCATGCTCTCGTCCATGGGGGCCGACCGCGACGCCCGGTATCCGCAGAACGCGCTCGTCGAGACCTATCTCAGGGCCAAGGGCGAGGCGGACGACGAACTGCTCTCCCGGCCCTTCCTGCGCTGCACGGTGCTGCGGCCCGCGTGGTTCCGCGACAGCCCGGCGACCGGTCTGGTCAGCCTCGGTGAATCCACCGGGGCCGGCGAGGTGGGCCGGGCCGACGCGGCGGCCGTCCTCGTGGCCCTGCTCGCCGCCCCCGCCACCGCCGGGCTGACGCTGGAGCTCATCTCCGGCCGTACGTCCGTGGCCGAGGCGGTCGCCGCCGTCGCCCGCCCCGGCGGGTCCCGCGTGGCCGTCCCCCGCGCCTGACCGGGCCCTCGCCGCGGCCCCGGCCGCCGCCGCGCCCGGCCTCCCGGCGCTGCCCGTCGCCCGTCCCGCCCCCGGGCTCCGCCGCCCACGGGCCGCTTCGGTGCCCCGTGGGCGAAGGCCGCACGCCCCCGCCCCGGTGTGTCCGGGCTTCCCCGCCCCACCCCTTGTCTGATGCAGCGTCAGGTACGACGATGGCTCCGCGCCCCGTCGTGTGACGGTGCGTCAGATTCGCTCGGGAGGAGGCCGTACGGTGCCGATATCGACCGCCGGGCCGCTGTCGTACGGGATGCAGCTGCCGATCCAGTCGCAGAGCACCATCTACGCCGAGGGGTGGGAGGCGGCGGCCGGGGCCGCCGATCTCGCCGAGATCGCCCGTACCGCCGACCGCACCGGCTTCGCCTATCTGGCGAGCTGCGACCACGTCGCGATCCCGCGCCGGCTCGCCGGGGTCATGGGCACCGTCTGGTACGACCCGGTCGCCACGCTCGCCTTCCTCGCCGGGATCACCGAGCGGGTGCTGCTGATGAGCCATGTCGCGGTGGTCGGGCTGCGCCATCCGCTGGCCACCGCCAAGCAGTACGCCACCCTCGACCACCTCAGCGGCGGCCGGCTGGTCCTCGGGGTCGGGGCCGGGCACGTGAAGGAGGAGTTCGAGGCGCTCGGGGCGGACTTCGAGGGCCGGGGCCGGGTGCTCGACGAGACCGTGGACGCGCTGAAGGCGGCGCTCGGGCCCGAGGAGTACCCGGAGTACGCGGGGGAGCGGTTCGCGTTCTCCGGGCTCGGGCAGCTGCCGCGCCCGGCCCAGGGGCGGGTCCCGGTCTGGGTGGGCGGCTCCTCGCCCGCCGCCGTGCGCCGGGCGGCCGTACGGGGCGACGGCTGGCTGCCGCAGGGCGACCCGCGGGAGAAACTGCCCGCCCAGATCGCCCGGCTGAAGGCGCTGCGGGAGGCCGCCGGGGTCGAGGAGCCGATCGTCGTCGGCGCGATCACCGAGCCGCTCTACGTCGGCGAGCCGGACTGGTCCGTCGGGCGGCGCACCCTCACCGGAAAGCCGGAGGCCCTCGCCGAGTCGCTGCGCGCGTACGCCGCGATGGGCGTCCACCAGATCCAGGTGCGGTTCCGCAGCCGGAGCCGCAGCGAACTCACCGACCAGATGGCGGCGTTCGCCGCCGAGGTCGCACCCCATCTCGACAGGTAGGAGGGTTGGTCATGGGCAAGCTGGACGGGCGGGTCGTGGTCATCAGCGGCGCGGCGCGCGGGCAGGGCGAGCAGGAGGCGCGGCTGTTCGCCGCCGAGGGGGCCAGGGTGGTGATCGCCGATGTGCTCGACGAGCAGGGCGAGGCGCTGGCCGAGGAGCTGCGGGGCGAGCTGGGCAAGGAGGCCGCTCGCTTCGTCCACCTGGACGTGAGCCGGGAGGAGGACTGGCAGGCCGCGGTGGCCGTCGCGAAGGACGCGTACGGGAAGATCGACGGGCTGGTCAACAACGCGGGCATCCTGCGGTTCAACGAGCTGGTGGACACGCCGCTGGCGGAGTTCCAGCAGGTGGTGCAGGTCAACCAGGTGGGGGCGTTCCTCGGGATCAGGAACACGGCGCCCGAGATCGCGGCCGCGGGCGGCGGGACCATCGTCAACACCGCCTCGTACACCGGGCTGACCGGCATGGCCTACGTGGGCGCGTACGCCGCCACCAAGCACGCCGTGCTCGGGCTGACCCGGGTGGCGGCGATGGAGCTGGCGCCCAAGGGGATACGGGTCAACGCCGTCTGCCCCGGGGCCGTGGACACCGCGATGACCAACCCGGCGGCGCTGGACCCGTCCGCCGACCCGGAGGAGTCGAAGGAGGCGGTGGCCGAGCTGTACCGCAAGCTCGTGCCGCTGGGCCGGATCGGGCGGCCGGAGGAGGTGGCGACCCTGGCGCTCTTCCTGACCTCGGAGGACTCCTCGTACATCACCGGGCAGCCGTTCGTCATCGACGGCGGCTGGCTGGCGGGTGTCAGTCTGTTCTGAGCCATACCTGACGGTGTGTCAGGTATTGACGGGTGCGGGCACCGGTGGAACAGTCGGACGCATCACGATCTGACGGAGTGTCAGAAACGATTGAGGACGGTGAACTCCCTTGGAATTCGGGCTCTTTGTACAGGGGTACGTGCCTGCCGCGCGGGCCAGGGTCGACCCGGAGGCGGAGCACAAGGCGCTGATCGAGGAGACCGAGTACGTCATCCAGGCGGACAAGTCCGGCTTCAAGTACGCCTGGGCCTCCGAGCACCACTTCCTGGAGGAGTACTCGCACATCTCGGCCAACGACGTGTACCTCGGCTACCTCGCCCACGCCACCGACCGCATCCACCTCGGCTCGGGCATCTTCAACCCGCTCGCCCCGGTCAACCACCCGGTGAAGGTGGCCGAGAAGGTCGCCATGCTCGACCACCTCTCCGAGGGCCGCTTCGAGTTCGGCTCCGGGCGCGGGGCGGGCAGCCACGAGATCCTCGGGTTCATGCCGGGCATCACCGACATGAACCACACCAAGGAACTCTGGGAGGAGACCATCGCCGAGTTCCCGAAGATGTGGCTCCAGGACGAGTACGTGGGCTTCCAGGGCAAGCACTGGTCGCTGCCCCCGCGCAAGATCCTGCCCAAGCCGTACGGGAAGTCGCACCCGGCGATGTGGTACGCGGCCGGCTCGCCGTCCTCGTACGCGATGGCGGGGCGGAAGGGGCTTGGCGTGCTGGGCTTCAGCGTGCAGAAGGTCTCCGACATGGAGTGGGTCGTCGACTCCTACAAGAACGCGGTGAAGGAGGCCGAACCCGTCGGGGACTTCGTCAACGACAACGTCATGGTCACCTCCACGGCGATCTGCGCCGAGACGCACGCCAAGGCCGTCGAGATCGCGGTGGGCGGCGGGCTGAACTACCTCCAGTCGCTGCTCTTCCGCTACCACGACACCTTCCCCCGCCCCGAGGGCATCCCCGAGTGGCCCGAGCTGCTCCCGGAGTACACCGAGGAGATCATCGAGCTGCTGATCGCCGAGGAGCTGATGATCTGCGGCGACCCGGACGAGGTGCTGCGCCAGTGCAAGCGGTGGGAGCAGGCGGGCGCGGACCAGCTGAGCTTCGGGATGCCGATCGGGATCGGCCGGGAGGACACCCTCAACTCGATCCGGCTGATCGGTGAGCACGTGATCCCAGAGATCGACACGGACCCGGTGCACCGCACGACCCGGTTCCGTAACGCGGCGTAAGTACCCGGGTACGCCGGCACGTCCCCGACCAGCGGCGTCTTCCCGGACCGCCGCTCCGTGGGGCCGGGGTGCGTACCGCGGCCGTACGCACCCCGGCCGCAACACCCCCGGCCGCACCCCCCGTACGCGCACAGGCAGAAACCCCGCAGCGGCAGAAGGGAAGCCCGTCCATGCTCGACCACCTCATCCGCGGAGCGACCGTCGTGGACGGCACCGGCGGGCCCTCGTACCGTGCCGACGTCGGCATCCGGGACGGCCGCATCGCCGTGATCGCCGAGCCGGGCACGCTCACCGAGGAGGCCGTGACCGGCGAGGACGCCACCGGCCTCGTCCTCGCGCCCGGCTTCGTCGACCCGCACACCCACTACGACGCCCAGCTCTTCTGGGACCCGTACGCCACCCCGTCGATGAACCACGGCGTCACCACCGTCGCCGGCGGCAACTGCGGCTTCACCCTCGCCCCGCTCCACCCGGACCGCCCCGAGGACGCCGACTACACCCGCCGGATGATGGCCCGGGTGGAGGGGATGGCCCTCAAGGCGCTGGAGGAGGGCGTCGAGTGGAGCTGGTCCAGCTTCCGCGAGTACCTCGACGCGCTGGAGGGGCGGATCGCGGTCAACGCCGGGTTCATGGTCGGGCACTGCGCCCTGCGCCGCCACGTCATGGGCGCCGACGCGATCGGCGGGCAGCCCACCCCCGCCCAGCTCCACGCGATGCTCGCGCTCTTCCACGACGCGATGGACGCGGGCGCCTGGGGCCTGTCCACCACCCAGTCCTCCACCCACGCCGACGGCGACGGGCAGCCGGTCGCCTCCCGGCACGCCGGCCCCGAGGAGCTCCTGGCCCTCTCCCGGGCGGTCGGCGAACACGAGGGCACCCAGCTCGAAGCGATCGTGGCGGGCTGCCTCGACCAGTTCTCCGACGAGGAGATCGAGCTGCTGGTCGACATGACCGCCACCGCCGGACGCCCGCTGAACTGGAACGTCCTGACCATCGACGCCGCCGTCCCCGAACGCGTGCCGCGCCAGCTGGTGCCCAGCGAACGGGCCCGCCGGGCCGGTGGCCGGATCGTCGCGCTCACCATGCCGATCCTCACCCCGATGAACATGTCGCTCGGCACCTTCTGCGCCCTGAACCTGATACCCGGCTGGGGCGAGATCCTGGCCCTGCCCGTCCCCGAGCGCATCGAGCGGCTGCGCGAGGCGGAGACCCGGGCCGAGATGCTGCGCCGCGCCCGGAGCAAGGAGGCCGGGGTCTTCCGCCGCCTCGCCGACTTCGCCCGGTACGTCATCGGCGACACCTACAGCGCCGCCAACGAGGGCCTGACCGGCCGCGTCGTCCGCGACATCGCCGCCGAACGCGGCCAGGACCCCTTCCACTGCCTCGTCGAGATCTGCGCGGCCGACGAGCTGCGCACGGTGCTGTGGCCGATGCCCACCGACAACGACCCGGCCTCCTGGGCGCTGCGCCGCGAGACCTGGCAGCACGAGGACGTCATGCTCGGCGGCTCCGACGCGGGCGCCCACCTGGACCGGATGTGCGGCGCCCCGTACACCACCCGGTTCCTCGGCGACTGCCTGCGCGGGCGGAAGCTGGTCCCGCTGGAGCAGGCCGTGCGGATGCTCACCGACGACCCCGCCCGGCTCTTCGGGCTCCGCGACCGGGGCCGGATCGAGGAGGGCTTCCACGCCGACCTCGTCCTCTTCGACCCGGAACGCATCGACGCCGGGCCCGCCACCCTCGTCCGCGACCTGCCCGGCGACTCCCCGCGCCTGGACTCCAGGGCGATCGGCGTCGTCTCGGTGCGGGTCAACGGGGTGGAGACGCTGCGCGACGACAAGGTGACCGGCGCGGTGCCCGGTACGGTGCTCCGCTCCGGCCGCGACACCCGGACGGTGAGTACCGCATGAGCGACGGCACGGACGACGGGAAACGGCGGCTCCTCATCGGCGGCCGGTGGGCCGAGCCCGAGCACGGCCACTACGAGGTGATCGACCCGGCCACCGAGCAGGTCGTCGGCCTCGCCCCCGAGGCGAGCCGCGCCCAGGTCTACGAGGCGGCCGCCGCCGCCCGGGAGGCGTTCACCACCTGGTCGCGCACCCGCCCCGAGGAGCGGGCCGAGATCCTGCACCGGGCGGCCGGGCTGATCCTGCGCGACCTCGACGGCAACGCCGCGCTGGCCCGCGCGGAGAGCGGCGCCACCACCGGGACCGCCCGGGGCATGCAGGTCGCGGTGGGCGCCGCCCGGTTCCGCCGGTACGCGAAGGGGGCGCTGGAGCCGGTCGAGGAGGCGGTGGCCCCGCAGGTCAACGAGGCCGGGCCGATGGGGCGGGCGGGCGTCTTCGGGGCGATCGCGGTGCGCCAGCCGGTCGGCGTCGTCTCCTGCATCACCTCGTACAACAACCCCTGGGCCAACCCGGCGGGCAAGGTGGCCCCCGCGCTGGCCATGGGCAACACCGTCGTGGTGAAGCCCGCCCCGCAGGACCCGCTCTCCGTCTACCGGATGGCCGAGGCGCTCCAGGAGGCGGGCGCCCCGCCCGGGGTCGTCAACGTCGTCACCGCCTCCGGCCCCGAGGCGGGCGAGGCCGCGGTCGATTCCCCGGATGTCGACATGGTCAGCTTCACCGGCTCCACGGCGGTCGGGCAGAAGATCGCCGAGGTGTGCGGGCGGTCCATGAAGCGGCAGCTCATGGAGCTGGGCGGCAAGGGCGCCGCCGTCGTGCTGGAGGACGCGGACCTGGACGCGGCGGCGGCCGGCATCGGCACCACGTTCTCCTTCTACAGCGGCCAGATCTGCACGGCCCCGACCCGGGTGCTCGTGCAGCGCGGCGTCCACGACGCCCTGCTGGCGAAGCTGGCCGCCTATGCCGGACACCTGAAGGTGGGCGACCCGGCGGCCCGGGGCACGGTCGTCGGCCCGGTCGTCTCCGCCGCCCACCGCGACCGAATCGAGTCCTACGTCGAGCTGGGCAGGAAGGAAGGGGCGCGGGTCGTCACCGGCGGCGAGCGCCCGGCCGGACCCGACGGGCGCGGTTTCTACGTCGCCCCGACCCTCCTCGCCGACTGCACCAACGACATGCGGGTGGTCCGCGAGGAGATCTTCGGCCCGGTTGTCGTGGTCGTCCCCTTCGACGACGAGGAGGAGGCCGTCGCGCTGGCCAACGACAGCGACTACGGGCTGATCGACTACGTCTGGTCCTCGGACGTGGCCCGCGCCTTCCGGGTGGCCCGGCGGCTGCGCGCCGGAGGGGTCGGCGTGAACACCGTCGGGCGGAACATGGAGGCCCCGTTCGGCGGGTTCAAGCGGAGCGGCGTGGGCCGCGACGTCGGCTCGTACGCCCTGCACGCGTACAGCGAACTCCAGTCGATCGTCTGGCCGGGCTGAGGCGGGGCGCTCCTGCTCTCCTCTCCTCCCCTTTTCCCCTTCCACCGGCCCGGCCGGGGGAGGGGGGAGAGTGCCGTACGTCACGGGAAACTTTGAAACCGTATAAAACGGGCACTGCTGCGGGAACCGTACGGCAGCGCGATCTCGACTTGACCTTGCATCAGAAGGTCGAGATCGCGTGTACCCTTCAATTAAATCCTGGACTCCCGAATCGTCACCCAAAATTCAAGGATGAGACGTCGGAGTCTCATCCCTAAAATGTGGAAATCGCAGGGTTTATCGTCCATTTCATGACTGAGCTGGACGTGCGGCCACGGGCCGGAGACACGGCACGGGGCACCACCGCTCCGGCCGATGGGGGCGTACGGGGAAAGGGGCTCGGCGGGAACTCCGTCGGGCTGATGGGCAGCGCGGTGATCGGCATCTCCACCGTCGCCCCGGTCTACTGCCTCACCTCCACCCTCGGCTCCACCGCGGGCCAGGTCGGACTCCAGATGCCCGCGATCTTCCTCGCGGGCTTCCTGCCGATGCTGCTCGTCGCCTTCGCGTACCGCGAGCTGAACAAGGCCATGCCGGACTGCGGCACCTCCTTCACCTGGACGGTCAAGGCGTTCGGGCCGAAGGTCGGCTGGATGTGCGGCTGGGGCCTGGTGATCGCGACGATCATCGTCCTGTCGAACCTGGCGGGTGTCGCCACCTCGTTCTTCTGGCTGCTCGCGGGTGAGGTCACCGGCAGTGACTCGATCGCCGCGCTGGACGACAACAAGGCCGTCCACATCGTCACCTGCCTCGCCCTGATCGCGGTCGCCACGGCGATCAGCTACCGGGGGATGACGGCCACCAAGGGCCTCCAGTACGCCCTGGTGGGGCTCCAGCTCGTGGTGCTCGCGCTGTTCGTGGTGATGGCGGTGCAGAAGGCCAACAGCGGTGCGTTCGCCACCTCGATGGACTTCTCCTGGTCCTGGCTGAATCCGTTCGCCGTGAAGTCCTTCGCCACCTTCACCGCCGGTCTGTCCCTGTCGATCTTCATGTTCTGGGGCTGGGACGCCTGTCTGACCGCCAACGAGGAGACCACCGGCAGCGAGAAGACCCCCGGGCGGGCCGCGCTGATCGCGATGGTCGTGCTCGTCGGCTCCTACCTGGCGACCGCGGTCGCCGCGCAGATGGCCGTCGGCTCCGGCACCTCCGGCCTGGGCCTGGCCAACTCCGACACCTCGGACAACGTCTTCGCCGCACTCGCGGGCCCGATCATGGGCCCCGGCCTGGGCGTCCTGCTGTTCGTCGCGGTGCTCGCCTCGGCCGCCGCGAGCCTCCAGACCACCTTCATCCCGGTGGCCCGCACGGTGCTTGCGATGTCCACGTACGAGGCCCTGCCCGCCTCCTACGCCCGGGTCCACCCGCGGTTCCGCACCCCGGGGAGGGCCACCATCACGGCGGGCGTCGCGACCGGCGTCTTCTACACGGTCATGACCCTGGTCAGCGAGCACGTCCTGGTCGACACGATCTACGCGCTCGGCCTGATGATCTGCTTCTACTACGCGCTGACCGCCTTCGGCTGCGTCTGGTTCTTCCGCGCCGACCTGACCCGTTCCTTCCGCGACCTGGTCTTCAAGGGCGTGTTCCCGGGCGTCGGCGGCGTCCTGCTCACCGCGGTGTTCGGCAAGACCCTCTACGACATGTGGAACCCGGCGTACGGCTCCGGCTCCTCGGTCTTCGGGGTCGGCTCGGTCTTCGTCATCGGCGTCGGGCTGCTGCTGCTCGGGGTGGTGCTGATGCTGGTGATGCAGCGTCGCAGCCCGGCCTTCTTCCGCGGCGAGGTGCTGACCCGCGAGACGCCCTCGCTGGTCGTCGAGGACTGAGCGCCTCCTGCGCCTCCCAGCCGCGCGTGGCCGGAAATAATCCGGTGCGCGCGGCTCCGGAGCCGGGTTACGGTCCCGGCATGTTCTTCATGTTCCAGATCTACGGCTGACACGGGGCGGGGCACGTCCCCCGCCCGGCCCGAATGCGCCCCCGCGGTGTTTCGTTCCCGCGCGGTCGGTGCATCGGGCTGTCGTGTCGTCTCCACCACAGATCTGAAACGAGTGATCCCTCATGTCACGCATGTCCCGTCGCCGTGCCCATATCGCGATGATCGGCATCCCGGCCGTCAGTCACGTCCTGCCGAGCCTGGAAGTCATCCGCGAGCTGATCGCCCGGGGCCACCGGGTGACGTACGCCAACTCCCCGGCGGTCGCTGAGCTGATCGAGACCACCGGTGCGGAGTTCGTCCGCTGCGACTCCGTCCTCCCGGTCGCCGACAACGACTGGCCCGAGGACCCCATCAGTGCGATGGGCGTCTTCCTCGACGACTCGGTCCAGGCCCTTCCGCAGCTGCGGTCCGCCTACGACCCCGACCCCGCCGACCTGTACCTGTACGACATCGGCGCCTTCGCCGCGCGCGCCGTCGCCGAGCTCCAGAACCGCCCCTTCCTGCAGCTGTCCCCGACGTACGTGTCCTGGGACGGCTTCGAGGAGGAGGTCGTGGCACCCGTCTGGGCGCTGCCGGGCGCCGACGAGTACCGCGCGAGGTTCGACCGCTGGCTGGCCGAGTGCGGGACGGCGACCACGAAGATGGAGGTGTTCTGCGGCCGGCCCGAGAACACCGTGGCGACCATCCCGAGGGCCATGCAGCCGCACGCCGACCGGGTCGACACCAGCACCGTCACCTTCGTCGGCCCCTGCTTCGGCACGCGGGTGCAGGACGGCGACTGGACGCGTCCGGCCGGTGCGGAGAGGGTGCTGCTGGTCTCGATGGGCTCGGCGCTCACCCGGCTGCCCGAGTTCTACCGTCAGTGCCTGGCCGCGTTCGGCGACCTGCCGGGCTGGCACGTGGTGCTCCAGATCGGGAAGCACACCGACCCGGCGGAGCTCGGTGAGATCCCGGCCAATGTCGAGGTGCACTCCTGGGTGCCGCAGCTCGCGATCCTGGAGCAGGCCGACGCCTTCGTCACCCACGCGGGCATGGGCGGCAGCAGCGAGGGGCTCTACACCGGCGTGCCGATGATCGCGGTGCCCCAGTCGGCCGACCAGCCCACCAATGCCGACCGGCTGGTCGAGCTGGGCGTGGCCCGCCGCATCGACACCGCCGACGCCACCGCCGAGGCCCTGCGCACGGCCCTGCTGGAGCTCACCGGCGATCCGGAAGTGGCCCGCCGTTCGGCACGGCTGCGGGCCGAGGTCCGGGCGGAGGGCGGCACGCAGCGGGCCGCCGACCTGATCGAGGAGATGCTGGGCTGATTCGACGGCCCGGTCCGGCCCGGTCCGGCCCGGTCCGGCCCGGTCCGGCCCGGTCCGGCCCGGTCCGGC